>MZGK01000016.1 GCA_002085025.1 Candidatus Omnitrophica bacterium 4484_213 | reverse complement strand
TTTTTTCATCACTCGTTTTCTACGTTTACTGTAGGTTGGCAAAGTAATATCAGGGTTTCGTAAAGCTTCTTCTATCTACACCTCTTTAATATTCCTTTGTTGCATTCTTTCTTTAGCATGAATCGGGTATATTATATGCATTTTTAGCCTTCTATCTAAAGTATATCATAGATAATGTTGTGTTATTAACATTGGCGTATTCTGGCTCCCCGGGCAGGGCTCGAACCTGCGACACGGTGGTTACAAACTGACTCTGATTACTCAGAGAGTCGGACTTTCTCTTTACCTTGCTCCGATGGAGTATCGGAGTTTAGGTAGCGGGTGTAAAGTCTCTGCACTCCCCCGAAACTTTGGGGTAGCTCAGGATTACCCAGCGCTAATTTAAACTGTATTTGATTCATAATTCCTGCAAATTAATGCTGGATTTCCCTGAATTAGCCCGCTTTTCATCCCGATGTTTTCATCGGGAGCTGCTAACATACTAACAGCCACCTGCTCTACCAGCTGAGCTACCGGGGAAAGATATATTGTGGGCGGAGAGACTATGTTAAAGCAAAATTTTTGATGTTGGTTTTTGCTATCTGTTCTATCTTTTGCAGTTCCTGTTTATTGTTTAAGAGGTGTTTGAATCTTTTTTGTAATTTCAGATATTCTTCCACTGGTTTTGGTTCCGGGATTTTCATTACAGAAGTTAACTTATCATACTCAAACTCAATTAGAGGATAAAGCCCAGTTTCCACAGCCAACTTCCCTACTTTTAGTGTCAACTCCGGAGCATACCCCCAACCCAGAGGACAGGGGCAATGAATCTGCAGATACTTAGGACCTCTGATAGTTAGTGCTTTTTTTATCTTCTCTTTTAGGTCGGGGATGAAACACACTGAGGCCGAAGCAACATAAGGAATTTTATGAGCGGCACAAATTTCCAGCATTGTTTTTTTTGGGCGGATATTACCTGTGGATTTTTTCCCCGGCGGCGAGGTTGTAGTATTAGCGTCAAGAGGAGTGAGCCCTGACCTTTGAATCCCTGTATTTTCATAAGCCTCATTATCGTAGCAGCAGAATAGAATGTCGTGTCCTCTCTCGAGCATTCCGGAAAGTGCTTGCAGGCCTATATCTGCGGTGCCCCCATCGCCGGCCTGAGCAATTACCCTAATACCTTCCAGTTTTCCTAAATGCTTTAAAGCCGCCTCTACGCCCGAAGCCACTGCTGCCGCGTTTTCAAATAGAGAGTGAATCCAGGGCACTTTCCAGACCGAATCAGGAAACTTGCTGGAAAATACCTCCAGGCAACCGGTAGCATTGATGATGATAACATTCTCGCCAGCGGTGTTGACTACTATACTTGCAGCAATCTCCTGTCCGCATCCCGGACAGGCAGTGCTAAATTTAGAATCGAATAAATTCATAAAATTACGATTATAATGACTAAGCCAGAATTACGGCGATAGTTTTTATCGCTGTAATTCTGCTTTTAATCACTGTAATCATATACCGAGCGGAGCAGGGGCATTCTTAGAAGCGAATGAATCCATTTAACAACTCCTTTTTTATATCTATAAATTCCAGGTCTTTTTGCGCTCCTTCCAGTTTTGTAAACACCTTTATTATTGTTTCCTGAGAGATGTCTCTGCCCCCCAAGCCCGCTACAAAACCATTTATTTTTGGGTTTTCTGGCCTATTTTGAAAGATACCTTTAATCTCGGTGAATAAGGGTCCGTAAGCGCCCAAAGAAATTGCTTTCTCCACTACTCCAATATTAGGCACATCTTTCAATGCTTGATAGATTGCCTCTTTGGGAAAGGGGCGATAGGTAATTACTCTTAATGCCCCCACTTTTTTACCCTTCTCTCTTAAATCGTCTACCACCTGTTTTATTGTCCCTGCTAAAGAGCCCTGAGCAATCAGGGCATATTGGGCGTCCTCTAGGCGGTAGGTTTCAACCAATCCTCCCGTGTCTCTACCAAAGGTATGCTTAAAATCTTTAGCTATTTGGGGTATTAGTTTCAGGGTTCTATCCAGAGCATTTTGAATATCTACACGCGTCTCCATATAATAACTTGGATCAGCTAGGTGCCCCATAGTGATTGGATGGGAAGGGTCTAATTTATAAGAGGTGCTGTAGGGGGGGAGAAATTGGTCTACCTTTTCTTGCTCAGGGATATCTACCGGTTCGTGGCCGTGAGTGAGGATATATCCGTCTATAGAGACCATTACCGGTAGCATTATTTCTTTGTTTTCGGCTAACTTATAAGCTTGAATATGCAGGTCTAATGCCTCCTGATTGTTCTCAGCATAAAACTGAATCCAGCCCGTATCCCGCATCGCCAGAGAATCCTGATGGTCATTCCAGATGTTTATTGGAGCGGAGACCGCCCGGTTGGCACAGGTTAATACCAGAGGCAGACGCATACCGGCGATGTTGTAAATGACTTCGCCCATCAACAGCAGCCCCTGCGAGCTGGTGGCAGTGAAAGCGCGAACCCCGGTGGCTATTGCCCCTAAGACCACCGAGGCCGCCGAGTGTTCGGATTCAACATTGACAAACTGAGAATTGAGTTCGCCGTTGGCAACAAACTGAGCAAGATTCTGGACAATGTGGGTTTGGGGAGTAATTGGATAAGCCGAGATTACTCCTGGTTTACAGAGTTTTATCGCCTCGGCAACCGCTCGTGAACCTTCCAAAAATCTTTTCATACCGCTTCGTATCCTTTACGCACTGCCTCTAAGTTTTTATCCAGAGCCTCTTTTCTTTTGCCTGAAAAATGCATTGTTATTGCCTGGAGCAACGATTCTAATTGCACCTCGCCGCTTACCCTAGCAAAGGCGCCTAAGAGAGGAGTATTGGCAAAGGGTTTTCCGATAGTCTGGAGAGCAATTTCTTCGGCAGAGATAGTAATTACTTTTCGTTTATTTAAAGTGGGAATTTCGCTATTTTGCTTAACATTTATTATTGCTATTCCTCCCTCTTTAAATCCGGCAAAGCAATCAAGGGTCTTTATTAAACTCGGGTCAATTATTAGGATATAATCAGGGTGATAAATCTGACAGCGACTCCGCACCGGTTTGTCATCAAAGCGCAGAAAAGCGTTCATCGGAGCGCCCATTCTAGCTGCCCCAAAGTTAGGAAAGCCGTAAGCATATTTCCCTTCTAAAAATAATGCTTGACCCAAGATTACCGCACTGGTTATCGCTCCTTGTCCGGCGCGGGCGTAGATTTTTAATTCTTTCATTCTTTCTTTTCTTTCTTCTCAGCCAATTTATCTTTAATATTACTTACCCCGACAACCACTGTAATTATTCCACCTATAATAAGCCCGGCAACGATTATTCCCTGCAGAATAATCCAAATGGCCGGGGCCCATTTTACTAAAGCAATTATTCCCAGGATTGTGGCTATTACTCCTGCGATTATTGCCCAAATATTTTTCATTTTTTACCTCCTTTTCTCACTCGCTGAAGGCGAGAGCCTGAGCGAAGCGAAGGATAGAAATGGACGAAGCCCATTTCGCTTTTTTATTTATTACTTTTCCTTACTCGCCTTTATCTCTTTAATTCTATTCTTCTTTCTTTACTTCCGTTTTTCCTTCCGGTCGTTTTGCTTCTTCAATTTTACTCTTCAGATTTTTAATTCTCTCTTTCATTTCTGCTTTTACTTTCAGTAATTCCCCTCTCGCAGTCAGTATTTCTTGTTGCATTTTGTCCAATCGCTCTTCTATTGCCTCGAAGTTCTTTTTGCTTGTCTGGAAATTTTTTTCTGCGGTTTGAAAGGTCTTTTTTATCTCCCCTTCTTTGCGCTTCCAGGTTTGCTCAAAGCGAACCCGGTTGGCTCTTGATTGTTTGATATTTTTTCTTATTGCCGCAGAATTTGCCAGAGAGATAAAGAGAAGAACTGCAAGGCTTATTCCTACTATCCACTTTTCTTTGTTTTCCATTTTTCACCTTCTTAAACACGAATTTTCACGAATGCGAACCAGAGGAATCCTTCCGAATCACGAATCTGTTTTCCTAATTTGCATTTTATTCGTGCATTCGTGTTAATTCGTTTTTATTATTTATTTGCGATTCGTGTTAATTCGTTTAGTTTTTTTCTAAAATCCGGAAAAGAAGTTTTAATGCAATCACTATTTTCAATAATTGTTCTTCCTTCTGCTTTTAAACCAGCAATTGCTAAAGCCATTGCTGTGCGGTGGTCTCCAAAGCTGTTTAACCTTTTCCCTTTTAGCCTTTGGACGCCTTTGATTGCCACCTCCTTTTTCTTTTCTTTAATTTTTGCTCCCATTCTCTTTAAATTATAACAGAGAGAATAAATTCTGTCAACTTCTTTTTTTCTTAGTTCCCCGATATCTTTGATTCTGGTTTCTCCCTTGGCAAAACAAGCGGCCACCATAAGCACAGGGATTTCGTCGATGAGCCGAGGAATTATTTTTCCTTTTATTTCAATTCCCTTTAGTTGGCTTGCTTGAACAATAATATCTCCCACTGGCTCAAAATTGTTTTGGCGTGTAGCGTGTGGCGTGCCTGCCCCGTAGGCTTGCCGTTCGGGGTAGCGTGTAGCCTGTATTTTTCCTCCCATTCTTTTGAGCACGTCAATAATCCCTGTGCGAGTGGGGTTTAAACCCACATTTTTCAGAACAAGATGAGAGCCGGTGAGGATTGTTGCTCCGATGATAAAAAAGGCGGCGCTGGATATATCGCCAGGGATTTTAATCTTTCCCGGCGAAGATAACGGAGAAGGTTTTATTCTGCATTTTAACCCTTTTGTTTTTATGTCTGCCCCAAACAATTTTAGCATTCTTTCGCTGTGGTCGCGGGTTTTGGCTATTTCAGTAAGCTCTGTTTCCCCTTCAGCATAAAGCCCAGCCAGAAGAATTGCTGATTTTACCTGGGCGCTGGCAACAGGAATTTTATATCTGATTGCCTTTAGTTCTTTTTTACCTTTAATTGTTAAAGGGGGATATCCGTTTTTCCCCTTTATGTCTGCGCCCATTAATTTTAGGGGAATGATAATTCTCTGCATCGGCCTTTTGGAGAGAGAACTGTCCCCTTCTAACTTTGCAGAGAAGTTCTGTCCGCTTAAGATCCCTGCTAGGAGACGCATAGAGGTTCCGGAGTTTCCTAAATAAAGCGGCTGAGAGGGAGAGGTTAACCCGCGCAGTCCCCTCCCATATACTATAATTTTTCGCTCTGCGCTTTGCCTGCCCCGTAGGCTTGCCGTTCGGGGCGCTCTGCGCTTTGCGATTATCTTTATTCCCATTTGCCGAAATGCGTTGACAGTAGCTAAGCAGTCTTCACAAAATAAGAAATTTTCAATCTCTGTGGTTCCTCCGGCTATGGAGGAAAGCATTACTGCTCGATGAGAGATAGATTTATCGCCCGGCAGAAAAATCTCTCCTTTTATTCTTTTCATATCATACTCGCTACCGCTCGGCACAATGATTACAGCGATTAACACCGATTACAGGTATAATATATCAGCAATTTCTCTATCGCTGATAAAAGGAATCGGTGATGTATTCATCACTGTAATCTTATTTTTTCATCGCTGTAATCGCTGTTTATAAAACTTTTTACCTTATCCCCTTTGCTAATTTCTTTTCCTTCTAAGATACTTGCCTCGGAAATATTGCTATAGACCTCTTCCACTCTTATTTTTCCTAAAAACTCTCCATATCGCCAGACCCCTAATATTGTTCCGGCACTCAGGCCATCTTTTTTACCCAGGTCAATCATTAAGAAATTAAATTCATCGTTTACTATCAACACCTCTCCGCAGAATTTCTTTGGCCGAACAACAATTTTATCCAGCGTAATCCTCTTTTTCTCTCTTTCTTTTAATTGCGATACCAACTTCTCTTTTTCCTGTTTTATTTTGTTTAGAAGTTTGTTTAAGTTGGTCTCCCTTTGCTTTCTCTTTTCTAATTCGGTTAGGAGTTCTTCGATTCTTTCCTTCTTTTTTTTCAATTTTGCCATTAAAAATTTTCTCTCTCTTCTTTCCGAATCTATCTTTGCTTTTAAAATTTTCGTTTTACGTCTTTCTTCTTCCAACTTCAGTTGCGTATCTATCTTTATTCTGGTCATTTCCTCCAAGTCTTCTTTGATAGCCCTTTTTTCTTTCACTGTTTGCAATAACTCATTTTTTATCTTTTCCTTTTCTTCTCTTTCCTTTTTTAGGGTGATAGAAAGATTAATTGTAGAAAACAAAAGGGAGATGCTTATTACTGAAAGCAAAAGAAATTTCCACCTCCTTTTTATTTGCATGCCTCACCTCTTTTTTTAACAATGTGAGTTACGAAAACGAATGAACACGAATGAAACGATTCGTGATTCCTGTATTCGTAAAATTCGTGGTTTTATTTATTTTACTCCAAATTTTTTTAAATGCAAGTTTTTCATTCTGACAAAGTTGACTAAAGCGCTTTTTGTTGTTATAATAATAAAACTATGAAAAGAACCTATCAACCCTCTAGGCGACGGCGTAAAAAAAAGCATGGCTTTCGGGCACGGATGTCCACAAAAGATGGGAGAAAGATAATCAACCATCGACGCAGAAAAGGTAGAAAGGAATTATCTGCTTAAGAGTGATTACAGCGATAGAAGATAAGATCACAGTGATAAACTGAACAATCACCGTAATCGTTTTTTAATCGTTGTAATCGTGATGCCTGGTTTCAAAAAAGAAGAACGCCTCTCAAAAGATAAAGAGTATAAAAAGACCTATCAAGGAAGGTCCTGCCAGAATGCCTTTTTTATTCTCTACTTTATTCCTAACCACAAAAAGATGAGTAGAGCAGGCTTTGTGATTAAGAAGAAGCGCTTTAAATCTGCTGTATTGAGAAATAGATTAAAACGCCTGCTTAAAGAGGTATATCGTTTGCATAAATCAAGAATTAAGGGAAACTTTGACATTGTAATTGTAGCCATAGAGATAGGTTTTCCTTTGAATTATAAAGAAGTAGAAAGGAGAGTAATGGATTTATTTGTGAAAGCAGGGATAGTTTAGAGTTGACAGTAGGCAGTTAGCAGTAGGCAATAAAAGTTAGTATGCAAGAAGTTGCTTACTGCTAACTGCCTACTGGTTTTATTATTATGCTCAAAAAAATAGCTATATTTTTAATCATTTTTTACCGTAAATATATATCACTATTAAAGATACAGAGTTGTCGATTCTATCCTTCCTGCTCAGAATATGCCTTAGAAACTATTCAAAAAAGGGGTCTTGTAATAGGATTATTAAAAACCCTTTGGCGGGTTCTAAGATGTAATCCTTTTAGCAAAGGAGGCTGGGACCCACCAATTTAATATGGAAAAGAGAACCTTCTTAGCTGTCCTTTTATCGCTACTTATCCTTATTATTTATCCCTATATTATAGCTAGATTCTTTCCTCAATATGTTTCTTCTCCTCAGAAAGAGATTTTGGAGGAAGTCAAGGAGGAAGAGACAGCTTTGGCGCCATCAACAAGCAAAACTTCCCTTCCTTCCCCTTTTTCTCACTCAACTCTTCCCTTTTCAGTCTCCGAGAAAGAAAAGGTCTTTGAAAACGATAACTTTAGGATTGTTTTCACCAATTATGGTGGGGCAATAAAAGAGATTGAATTAAAGAAGTATAGATTAAGTAACCAGCCTTTATTGCTCGTGAAGGCAAAAGAAAGGGCCCAGTATGTTTTTGCCGATAAAAATGTTATTTATAAACAGGCGGTATCTTCCGATAACACAGTAACTTACACTGCGGATTTAGATGGACAATTCCAGATTAGCAAGGAGTATTTTATTTCTCCTGAGGGCTATTTCATTAATTTAAACTTAAGCATTAGAAACCTCACTTCTTATCCTCAGCAGTTTAGCTCTCTCTTAAATATTTCCAGCCCAGTTTCCCAAGACCGCTTTAGTCGCCGTTTTAGCGAAATATGCCTGGCAAACGATACTATTCAGCGCAGGAACATTAGCCGCTTAAAAAAAGAATATATTAAGAAAGGGGATTTTTCCTGGGTAGGAATTAATAAGAAGTATTTTTGTTTAATTCTGAAGTATTTAGCAGAAAACAAAACAGAAAAGGAGGTTAGTAGAATTAAAGCTGGTTTTGCTTCCGGAAAAGAGAATGATAACCTTCTGCTGAGCGTCGAGATTGAGCCTTTTGTCATCCCTGCTGACCAGGAAATTAGCCAGGAATTTATTCTCTATGCTGGGCCAAAAGCCACTGAAGAGTTAACCAAGGCAGATAAAGATTTTGCCCGGATTATAAACTATGGGTTTTTCTCGGGAATCAGCCGACTTATTTTGATTACGCTTAAGTTTTTCTATAAGATTGGGCACAATTACGGTTTGGCGATTATCTTATTGGCTATTTTGATTAACCTTTTTCTCCAGCCTCTTACGCTCAAGAGCTTTAGGTCAATGAAGGATATGCAGAGGATTCAACCCCATATTAACCGTCTGCGTGAAGAGCATAAAGAAAATCCCCATAAGTTAAACGAAGAAATAAGAAATCTCTTTCGGAAGCATAATGTCAACCCTCTTGCTGGCTGTTTGCCGATACTTTTACAGATTCCCATCTTTATTGCTTTGTATCAGGGTTTGATGCGTTCTCTGGAATTAAGAGGAGCGCATTTTATCTTCTGGATTAAGGATTTATCCCAGCCTGATGCCCTGAGACTTCCCTTTAGTTTACCTTTAATTAGCGACAAAATAAATGTTTTGCCTATTTTGATGGCTATAGCGATGGGTTGGCAGCAGAAACTTTCTTCTCTTCGAAAAGAATCGCCTACAGAGGCAGAAAAGCACCAACAGAAAATGGCTTTGATAATGCCGGCAATATTTGCCTTAATCTTTTATAATATGCCTTCGGGTTTGGTTCTTTATTGGTTGGTTAATACCCTGGTTGCTATTTTTTACCAGAGACGAATTCGCTAAGCGTTTATCGTTACAGAACTTCAGAGCTCAGAACTTCAGAACTCAGAATTTAGCCAAAATGTGCCACGTGGCACATTTCATTTAAAACCTTACTTCCACCCCAGGGGTGGAAATGGGTTCACCTTGTTAAATCTGCCAAAGGCGGAATTTCACCAAAAGCGAAGTTATTTAACAGGCTAAAAATGCAAAATAAAGAAAAACAAAAATTAAAAGGTATACTGTCTGGTCAAAGAAAAAAATTGATTTATCTGACCCTTTTCAAAAAAGATGGTATCTTAAGCAGGTTTTGACTTATGGCAGAGCCGAGGATGTTGCTAAACTTGATTGGAAGGAGATAAAGTTGCTTCTGCCTAAAATGGAGTTATCTCAGGATGTAAAAGCACTTTGGGAGGACTATTTTAATGTTAAAAGGTAAAAGGAATTATAACAGATTTGCGAAAGGAGATTTTGTTTTCTTTTTCTAAAGTTGCTGATTCTGAACATTTTTATCTCGCAGATGGAACTGCTTTAGCCGAGTTCTGCTTTGGGCATAGATTATCTTATGATTTAGATTTCTTTACTTCTAAGGAAGAACTTATTCTGCCTTTTTCGCGGGTATCTAAAAAAGGATTTTTTT
>MZGK01000015.1 GCA_002085025.1 Candidatus Omnitrophica bacterium 4484_213 | reverse complement strand
AGGAGATTATAACCTATGGTCATACATCCGCTGCTACAAATTGACACTTAAGAGTCATATGACAAAGAACCAAAAAACGGTCATATATGCGGTGCTATTCGACAGTTAAAAATTAGATAAATCCAGCACCTATAAGATAGAACTCAGGAACATTTTCTATTTCTTTGGCGATCAATTCTTTTACTTCCATTTTTCCCCCATTTTTTCTCTCTACTCGCTACTTTCTACTCTCTACTTTTTAAATCCTATTGGGTTACCTCAATCCGCCCTTCAACTTTATTCTGAACATCCTTCTCATCATCAGTATTTAACATATAATCCTTATACTCCCTCACCATCATTATATTCACCGGATGAATTACTTTATAAAAAATAAACATAAAAAAAGCGATTATGATGCAAAAGATTATGTTTTGAGCGAACATTGGTTTTTTTAGCTAAAATCGAGTTGACCCCGTTAGAAATTCCCAATGTCAGCAATTTTGCCAAACTTCTAACACTGAAACATAAAAAACAGATATTTCTAACGGGGTTGAGGCAGGAGAGACCGCCGATGTCCCGAAATGTTGAGGGGCAGAGGCGGGCGAGTTTGATTTTTGCCTGCCGAAACGCAGATTTTAGCGTTAAGAAAAACCCACGAGAGCGAGAAATGCAAAACTTCTGTTGGCATAGTTACTTCTTACTTTGCTCAATTATTTTTTCCGCTATTTTCTGCGGCACAACCTCATAATGCGAAAACTTCATCGAGAAAGAGCCCCGTCCGCCAGTGACCGACTTTAAATCGGCAGCATAATGAGCCATCTCTGCCAAAGGCACAATGGCTTTAATCTTCCTTCCTTCTAGCCCCATAATCCTTCCCCGCTTAGAACTCAACCCACTGTTTATATCACCCATATACTCCTCGGGAGCATCGACCTCCACCTCCACAATCGGCTCTAAAAGAACCGGTTTTGCTTCGAGTGCCCCCTTACGCAAAGCCATCGCCGCGGCAATCTGAAAAGCCAAATCCGAGGAATCTACCGAGTGAAAAGAACCATCATAGAGAGTGGCTTTTAAGTCAACCAGTGGATAACCGGCCAGAACTCCTTCAGACATCGCCTGTTTTATTCCTTTTTCAACCGCTGGAATATACTGCCGGGGAATCCTTCCTCCCACAATCTTATCTACGAATTCAAATCCTTTACCTCGCTCTAATGGCTCAAGTTTTAACCAGACATCGCCATATTGGCCGTGTCCGCCACTCTGCCGTTTATACTTTCCCTGCACCTCTGCCGTGCCCGTAATCGTTTCCTTATAGGCAATCTTTGGCTCTCCAACCTCTACCTCTAATTTAAACTCCCTCTTCAAGCGAGCAATAGCAATCTCTAAACACAGATTGCCCATTCCTGAGATAATCAACTCCTTTGTCTGCTGGTCACGGGAAACCTGAAAGGTAGGGTTCTCGTGAGTAAGCTTTGTAAGGGCATCAGAAATCTTTGCCTCATCTTTGCTTGACTTTGGCTTTAAGGCAAGAGAAATTAGAGGACGAGGAAATTCAATCTGCGGAAAGGTAATTGGATTCTTCTCATCGCAGATACTATCGCCAGTATGGGTATTCTTTAGTTTTGCTACTGCTCCTAAATCGCCCGCTTCTACCTTTGGACTTGGTTTTTGCTCCTTCCCTTGGAGAAAATAGAGTGAACCGATTCGTTCTTTTTCTTTTTTACTGGAATTATAAAATCCGCTATTTGAAACAAGTTCGCCTGAGAAAACCTTAAATAAACTCAACTGCCCCACATAAGGGTTAAAGATTGTCTTGAATATCTGTCCGTTCAATGGTTTATCTTTTGAAGACTGAGGTGCGGGGCAGAAGTCGACGATTGCCTTGAGTAGAGAATCTATTGCAATATTTTTTAAAACAGAGCCACAAAAGATAGGCACGAGTTTTCTCTCGGCAATCGCTTTCTTCAAACCTTGAACAATTTCCTCCGGGGAAAGTTCACTTTCCTCAAGATATTTCTCTAACAGGGTATCTTCGCTTTCAGCGGCCGCTTCTATTATTTTTTTCCTCCACTCCTCGGTTTTTTCTTTCCCTTCGCCGGATAACTCCTCTATATCAGAGGACAAAATATTAACTACTTCTTTGAAATCGCTTCCTTTACCTAATGGATACTGGAAAAGAAAACATTCTTTTCCAAATTCTTTCTGGATGAGTTCGAGGACCCTGGCAAAATCCGCATTCTCTTTGTCCAGTTTATTTACGAAGATAAAAAAAGGTAACTGATATTCTTTTAAAAGATTATAAGCGCGCTCTGTACCTACCTCAATACCGGAAACAGCATCAATGATCAGAATCCCTGCCTCAGCAGCAGTTAAACCTGAGATTGTTTCACCGATAAAGTCAGCATAGCCGGGGGTATCTAAAATATTTATTTTTGTATTATTGTAGTGACAGTGTAAAAGAGAAAGGCTTAAAGAAATTTTGTGCTCAATCTCTTCAGGGCTATAATCGCTGACTGTATTTCCTTCTTCTACCTTGCCCAAGCGGGTTATCTCGCCAGTATTAAAAAGAAATCTCTCGGCTAAAGAAGTCTTTCCAGCTCCAGAATGAGAAAGCAAAACAATATTACAGATATTCATATTAAAATAATTCTTCTGATCGTATTTCTCAGCGCTGTAATCTGTTTTTTAAATCGCTGTAATCAGGCATCCGCCTCAAGCGGATGCCTTCATTGCAATCTTTCCTGTCCTAAAAATTCTCTGGATATCAAATTGTTTCAAAAGAACCAAACTTGTCTCGATTTCGTTCTGTTCACCGACAACTTCAACAATCAAAACATCTTTACTTTTTTTCAAAATCTGTGCTCCGATTTCTTCAGTAGTCTCCTGGATTTTTTTCTCTTCACGAGGATTGACTTTCATTCGTACCAAAATCAACTCCCGTTCAATAAACTCTACCTTGGCTTTGGTCAAATCCTCAACCTTTATCACATCAATCAGTTTATACAATTGCTTGGTAATCTGTTCAAGGATGCGTTCGTTTCCTTCAGCAACTACAGTCATCTCCGAGATTGTCGGGTCTTCGGTTCGGCCTACGCTCAAGCTATCAATGTTAAACCCCCGCGCTGAAAACAACCCGGCAATTCGTGCCAGAACCCCGGGCTTATTCTCTACCAATACTGAAATTGTGTGTTTCATTATAATACCTTCTCTTCTAATCTACTAATCGTGTATTTGCAAAAATCCTCTCCTCGTCTAATCGCTTTAGAATGGTCACCGCTTTATCCTGACCGTCTAAAATTTCTCTTGTTTTTTCATAAAATTCTTCACGAGCAACCATCTGTTTTATCACTTCTGTATTCTCTACAACCTGCTCGGCTAAATTATCTATGGACTTTGTATTTCTGGCAACTTCAACTTCCAGCTTCTCTAATTTTATTTCCTACTCCTTTAATTTCTTTTCTATTTTATTTAATCTCAATTCTACCTTTTCTATTCTTATACCCAGTTTCTCCTGCTGCTTTTTTAACTTCTCCAAATTTTGTCATATCTGCCTCCGTATCTTGAAGCTTGCAACCTGTTTAAGCCATTTCAATCATTCGGTCAATGGCTTCGCCGGCCGGAACCATTGGAAAGACATCCTCTTCTTCCTTAACTATAAAATCCATAACCACCGGCTTTTTGATATTCAGGGCTTTTTTTAGCGTGGCAACAACATCTTCTTCTCTAATAACCCTGAAGCCCACCGCACCGTATGCCTCGGCTAATCGGACAAAATCGGGGTTAAGCAGATAGGTATGTGAATATCGCTTTTTGTAAAATAATTCCTGCCATTGTCTCACCATTCCTAAATAACTGTTGTTTAAAATGGCAATCTTAATTGGTAACTTATTTAAAACGGCAGTGGTTAATTCCTGAATATTCATCTGAATGGAGCCGTCGCCGGCAATATCAAATACTACTTTGTCCGGCGAGCCAAACTGAGCGCCGATAGCCGCAGGTAAACCATAACCCATTGTGCCTAATCCGCCGCTGGAGATAAAAGTCCGCGGTTTTGTGTAGCTATAAAATTGGGCCGCCCACATCTGATTTTGACCAACCTCGGTAACGATAATTGCCTCTCCTTTGGTCAACTTGTAAATCTCTTCTATTACATATTGGGGTTTCAATCCTCCCTTCCGGCTATAGCGCAAAGGATTCTTTGTCTTCCATTCCTTGACCTGGGTGAGCCAATCTTCAATATCTGGTTTCTGGACAATCTTATTCAACTCTTTCAAGACATTTTTAGCATCGCCGACAATAGGAACATCAACAGGGATATTCTTACCAATGGTCGTAGGGTCAATATCAATGTGAATTACCTTTGCCTCGGGGGCAAATTTTTCTGTATCGCCGGTAACCCGGTCGTCAAAACGAGCACCAATAGCAATAATCAGGTCAGAATTCATAATGGCGTAATTGGCGTAAATCGTGCCGTGCATCCCTAACATCTTTAAGGACAAAGGATGCGTCTCTGGAAACGAACCCAGCCCAAGGAGCGTAGTAGCTACTGGAATAGAGGTTTTTTCAACTAATTCCTTTAATTCCTGGATAGCATTGGCAATAAGCACGCCACCGCCGGCATAGATAATTGGCTTTTTGCTTTCCTTTATTAACCTCGCAGCCTTCTTTATTTGGCCAGGATGGCCTAAATAAGTAGGTCTATAACTGCGCAGTTCTATTTTTTCGGGATACTCAAATTCGCTTTCTTCAATTGTGACATCTACAGGGAGGTCAACCAGTACAGGGCCAGGTCTGCCGCTGGAGGCGATATAAAATGCTTCTTTAATTACCTTTGCCAGATCACCTGTTTCTTTAACTAAATAATTATGTTTGGTTATCGGACGGGTAATTCCGGTAACATCGGCTTCCTGAAAGGCATCGTTGCCAATCAGTTTTTTCCTTACCTGACCGGTAAAGATAACCATCGGGATAGAGTCCATATTCGCCGTAGCAATACCGGTAACTAAGTTTGTAGCCCCCGGACCAGAGGTAGCTATACAAACCCCTACCTTGCCGGTTGCCCGGGCATAGCCATCGGCGGCGTGGGCCGCCCCCTGCTCATGGCGGGTGAGAATAAATTTTATTGGGGAATCGTAAAGAACATCAAAAATAGGCAGTAGAACTCCTCCAGGTATGCCGAAGATATACTCTACCCCTTCTTTTTTTAATGCCTCTACTAAAATCTGTGCTCCTTTTAGTCTCATAGTGCTCTTATTTTAGCCCTAATTATTGTTTTTGTCAATTAAAAAAAGTCAAGTATAATGCAAAATCTCCTCCGAACTACCTTTTATAAATATGCGCCAGATGACTAAGCCGACAAACTATTTCATAGGGAATTGTCTTACCTAATTTAGCCAATTCCTCAACCTTTATTTGTTTATCCCCTTGCTGGCCGATTAAAATAACTTCATCCCCTATTTTGACATCCCCATTTACACGCACCATTGTTTGGTCCATACATACATTGCCTACAATTGGAAAAGAATCTCCTTTTATTAAAACCCTTGCTTTGTTAGATAAACTATGAAAATAACCCTCGCCATAACCTATAGCGAGAACTGCGATTCTTTCCCTTTTGGGAGCAATCCAGGTCCTTCCATAGCTCACACTCCAGCCCTTTGGGATATCCTTTATATAAACCACTTTTGTCCTCCAGGAAAGAACAGGTTTTAGCTTGAATTTCTTACTCAAATAAAGATTAGGATAAATCCCGTAAAGAATCAAACCCGGCCGAATGAGATTAAGCCATGTCTCAGGGGAATTTAGAAAAGCAGTGCTGTTAGCGCTGTGCTGATAGACAAAATTAATCCCTTCTCTTATTACCCCCCGTAAAAAAGCTTTAAACCTTCTGATCTGGGAAAGAGTAAATCTTCTATCCTCGGCGTCGGGGAAATGGGTGAAAATCCCCTCTAATTGGAGATTTTTCCGACGAGAGATATACTTAGCCAATCTTATCCCTTCCTCTGTAAAAACCCCCAGTCGCCCCATCCCTGTATCAATCTTAAGATGGACCTTAACCTTTTTATTCCTTCTCGCAGCCTGTTTACTTAATAAATCGGCTATCCTTCTACTGTACACGGTTTGGGCAACCTCATACCTTACTATCTCTTCTGCTTCTTCTTTGCAAGAGATGCCTCCTAAGTTTAAAATAGGGGTCTTAATTCCGGCTTTCCTTAACTCCCTTGCTTCACGGAGATTAGAAATTCCTAAATAATCGATTCTTTCTTTAACCAACGTTTGAGAAACCTTGAGCAAACCATGTCCATAAGCATTGTCTTTTATTACAGCCAATATCTTCGCCTTATTGGCTAACTTCTTTCTTATCTGGCGAAGGTTATACCTTAATGCAGAAAGATTTATTTCAACCCAAGTGCGTTTCATTTTATAGGTGGAATTAGATACATCGGCGAAAGTGAATTGATGTTGTCGCTTTTACCTCTTTTTAATCTCTCTAATCCTAATTTAGCAATTACTGAAGCATAAGGAAACCAGAATTCGCGGGGAAGAAAGGCTACATCCTTTTTTGCCTGAGTAATAAAATCCTGATATTTTTCTAGCCCGTCTCCCAAGAATATAGTTTTTTGTATTCGCCTTGGCGAACCCCCTTGCCTATTCAATTTTTTTAACAAATCTTTGATTTTAATCACAGAATAATCTATCTTTCTCTTTAGTCGCCCTGATTTAGTAATTTCATATATCGCCGAATAGACCCTTTCCTGCTTGGCGTCAATGATTGGACAAACTAAAGTTTTTGTCCGAACTTCTGTCCGAAGCGAAACTTCGGACAGGCTATTAACATTCTCCGCCAGCGCATCCAGGGACAACGCCCCGATTACCTTTTTCCTCTCGCCAAAAGTCAGCCCCTTTAAGGTGGCCAAACCAATGCGCAAACCGGTAAAAGACCCCGGCCCAACATCAACAGCAAAAGCGTCAATATCCTTTAAAGAAAAGGAGGAAACACCCAATATATCCTTTATCGTCGGCAGAAGCCTTTCCGAGTGCTTGAGTCCTGAAAAATGATTTTCTTCTTTAATTAGCTGACTGTCGCTGAATAAAGCCACGCTGAGCATTTCACTGGAAGTGGAAAAAGCAAGAAGGATCATTAGTAAACAAATAAATTTCAATCACTAAGATATAAAATACAAACAAATCCCAATCATCAATAACCAAACTGGGATAATAGTTTTCGTTTGGTTATTGGAATTTGGTTATTATTTGGTTATTGTTTCTTGGTTCTTGGTTATTTATTATTTAGTTGATTAGACATTTTCTATTGCTATCCGTCTTTCTTCCAAATTCACATATCTTATCTCTATCTTAATATACCGGTCTAAATATTTTTCTATCTTCTCTGCCCATTCAATAAGCACAACCCCTTTATTGTCCAATAAATCCGGATAGCCAATCTCAGTTAATTCGCAGAAATTCTTTAAGCGATAAAGGTCAAAGTGATAAATAGGAAATTTCCCCTGGTATTCCTTTAAGATAACAAAGGAGGGGCTATTTACATAAATATCCTTGGAGACACCCAATCCCCAACTTATTCCTTGAATCATAGTTGTTTTGCCGCTCCCCAATTCTCCGAATAGAGCAACGATATCACCCTTTTTTAATGACACAGCAAATTTTTTTCCTAATTCTTGGGTCTCTTGGGGAGAGCGGGTAATTGTTTCAAAAGTGTCGATAGCCATTTATCCTTAGCTTCCTTCCATCAGAGGATTCTATAATATTCCTTCTGTCGTTAATTTCTCCGATGATGCGCGCCAGTTTCTGAGCAGCTATTTTTTGAGCCGTTCTTTTGCTTGCAGTAAATAACAATTCAAAATCCTCTCCGCCGTATAACGCTTTCTTTAAGCCGTTTTTTCCTCTCTTGGCCACCGCCGAAATAGGAATTTTTTCTAAAAAAATCTTTGCCCCCTTCCCGCTCTGTTTTAAAATACGCCATAAATCCAAAATCAAACCATCGGAAATATCAATCATTGAATGAATCTTGAAATTATTTACCAAGTATTGAGCTTCTTTTAAGCGAGGAGTAAATCCCGTTAAAGAATACTTTGAGCACTCTCCAACATTATGGATACCTCTTTTACTCCGTGTTAAAAACTTCTCTAACGGGGTAAAGGCCAAATGTTTACCCAAAATAGCTTCCCCCAAGCTTCCTGTTACTAAAATAGCATCTCCCTTTTTCGCCCCTGAACGAAGAACCAACTTTTCCTTAAGCACCCTTCCTAAAAGAGCAATATTGATAATTAATCTCCTGCTTTTTATAGTATCTCCGCCAACAACATTAATCTTAAATTTTCGGGCAATCGTTTTAATTCCTGAGTATAATTGCTTAAGAGAATCCAATTCTAAATTTGGTGGCAATCCAAGAGAAACGAGGCAATATTGAGGAATTCCACCCATTGCCGCAATATCACTGATAGAGCAAGCCAAAGACTTCCAGCCAATATTATAAAAGAGCCTGACCTTACTTGCACCCCTGGGGCGCAAGTGGGTAAAGTGGACTCCTTCCAATAGCATATCAGTGGTAAATAATAGATACTCTTTGTTGGAATATTTTAGAACAGCTGTATCATCGCCAATTCCCTTGATTACAGTTCTATCTATCTTTGTCTCGCGGGCAATTTTATCAATTAAGTCTATTTCTCCAATTTCACCAATTTCCATCTTAAATTGATCGAGGTTAAACAATCAAGCAAGAAAGATAAAAAATCCTTTTTTAGAGATCCACTCCCAATAGCCGACACAGCCCTATTATTATCGGAAAAATTGCCCTGATCAGCCCCATAAATATCAGTCCCATCAGAATAAGAAACCCGTAAGGCTCCAGACGGGCATAAGAATAGGCAAACTCGCGTGGCAAGAGGCCCATCAAAACCCTCGAGCCATCTAAAGGAGGAATAGGGATTAAATTAAATACACCTAAAATCATATTGACAAAAATACCTATCTGAAAAAGCGGACTCAAAAGTCCTAAAAACGGAATCTTCAGTAATATAGAAAGCGCAATCGCACAGATAAAATTGCTTGCCGGGCCGGCTAATCCTACCCAGACCATATCCTGTCGAGGATTCCTCAGATTATTAAAATTTACCGGCACTGGTTTAGCAGCAGCAAAGGCAAATGTCCCCCGGGTAATTAAGAGTAAAAACAACGGAAGAAAGATACTCATCATCGGGTCTATGTGTGCCAATGGATTTAAGGTCAGCCGACCGGCATACTTTGCCGTAGGGTCACCTAATTTATAAGCCACCCAGCCGTGGGCATATTCATGAACCGAAGCAAAAACAGCTAACACAATTACAAATAAAAGAATATTCATTGGTTCACCTCAAAAAAGATTTTTTTTCATCAGAAACATCCCCGTAATCATCAGAGAATTGTGTAAAATGTGAATGGTCATTGAGGGAATTAGCGAATCGCTCTTTTCATAAACATAGGCTAAAACCACTCCCAAGAAGAATATAGGCAGAAAAGCAAAGAGGTTTTGGTGCAAAGCGGCAAAAAAAGTCGCCGTAATTATAATAGAAAAAAATATCCCTGTTTTCTTTTTGAGCGCCGGATAAGCAAATCCCCGAAAAAAGATTTCCTCAATGATTGGTCCGATAATCGCCCCTAATAAAAACAAGAAGATTAAAAAAAGGATATTTTTTTCTCCAAGAATGATATTTGCTAAAGGATGTACTGGTGGTTGATAATTCAACCGCTGTACCAGAGTCCCAAGAAAAACAACTAATAGAACTAAAATAGGTATAATAGCGATATAGATTGCGACTCCCAATTTTATTTTCTTAAAGAAATGTTTAAAATTTATTCCTAAAGAGGTAATTTTCTGTTTATACTTTTTAAGCACAAAATAAAAAACAAAAAATAAAGCGAGAAGGTCAACAATTCCTGTGCTAATAATGGATCTTAGATTAGAATGAAGATTAACTAAAAACAGGCGAAAAAGAAGGTATAAAAAAATATGGATAAAATAAGCAAAAAAGAGGAGCAATATTATTACCCTCGCGATATCTCCTATTTCCCAGTTAATCCTAATGGGGACTTCTGAAAATCTATTTATTATTTCTTTTCCTTGTAGTTTCAAATAACAAAATCTCATTAATAAAACTATCCCGCTTATTAAAATCAATGTAAAAAAGAAGCTAATAACCGATAATTTCTCTTTCAAACTTTTATTCTCCGCAACTACTTTGCTTAATTCCTCCGCTTTTATCTTTTGAGTTAAAGAGTTTGAACCAAGTGTAGATATCTCTTTGTTGTTTTGAGCGAACATTGGTTTTTTTAGCTAAAATCGAGTTGACCCCGTTAGAAATTCCCAATGTCAGCAATTTTGCCAAACTTCTAACACTGAAACATAAAAAAACAGATATTTCTAACGGAGACCGCCGATGTCCCGAAATGTTGAGGGGCAGAGGCGGGCGAGTTTGATTTTTGCCTGCCGAAACGCAGATTTTAGCGTTAAGAAAAACCCACGAGAGCGAGGAATGCAAAAATCCTTGCCAATTTAGCAGTTTAATAACTCTTTTATCCTTTTTGCATTCTCTATAGCATAGGCATTGTAATCATTATTAAAATAGATATACACATCTAAACCCTTTTGTAAAAAATCTTTTATATAACCTGCCCATTTTTTCAAGTCCTTCTCAGAATAAGAAGTAGTATATCTCGCGCCGTGCATTCGGATATATACAAAATCAGCAGTTGTCTCTAAGCAAAGCGGGAAACCCTCCATACTGATAATGCAATGAGCAATATTAAATTTACTTAAAAGACTAAAGGTTTCTTTATCCAGCCAGGAAGAATCTCTAAACTCTATCGTTTGCCTCAGAGTTTTAGGAAGATTAGCCAAAAATGACTTTAGTAGATTAATATCTTTCTTCAATGAAGGTGGCAATTGGTAAAGGATTGGGCCTAACTTTTCCTTTAATAAAATAACCCGACTCAAAAAAACTTCTAAAGAACCCTCTATGTTCACCAACTTCTTGTAGTGCGTAATTGTTCGACTTGCCTTTACACTAAAGATAAAATCTGGCGGTGTTTTTTTATACCAATTTTTAAAACTCTGGATTGTAGGCAGGTGATAAAAACTATTGTTTAACTCCACAGTGGAAAAATAGCGGGAAAAATAAGGTAGCAATTCACTTTTTAAAATATCAGCCGGATAAAAACGCTCTGCCCAGTGCTCGTAATACCACCCGGAAGTACCCACAAAACATGGCATAACTTCGTTATGCCTGATTACAGGTATTATTAGAGGCAACTTCTCTATTGCCCCCATAAGGATACACAGATTAAACTCTGATTACAAAGATTGCTGAAATTATCGCTGTAATCTTAATTTAATCGCTGTAATCAAGCAAAGCTTAACCTTCAATCTCTAATATCTTTTTAATCCTCTCCAAAGCGACCTTTAATCTTTCTTCTTTTTCTACCAGAGCAAAGCGGATAAATCCTTCTCCATATTCGCCAAAGCCGGTTCCGGGAGCAACCGCCACCCCTCCCTCTTCTAACAACAACTGTGTAAACTCCATTGAAGTCAATGCCGAGTACTTAAGGGGAATACGCGCCCAGATGTAGAAGGTCGCCTTTGGCGTCTCCACATTCCAACCAATCTTCCTCAAGCCATCTACAAAAAAGTTTCTTCTCTTTCTATAGGTCTCTACTGTTCTCGCCACACAATCCTGAGGCCCGGACAAGACCTTTATAGCTGCAGATTGAATTGCCCGAAACAAACCGAAGTCAATATAACTCTTTGTCTTTTTTAAACTGGCTAAAATCTCGGCATTCCCAACGCAGAAACCAATCCGCCAACCCGGCATATTGTAAGATTTTGAAAGGGTATGAAATTCTACGCAAAAATCTTTCGCCCCTTTCACTTGCAGAATAGAAGGCGCTCTGTATCCATCAAAAACAATATCCGAGTAGGCAAGGTCATTTCCGATAATAATCTCTTTTCCCTTTCCCCAATTAACTACCTCTTTAAAAAAATCAAGGTTTGCCACAGTAGTAGTAGGGTTATGTGGATAACTCAGAAAGAGGAGTTTAGCCATCCGGATTATGTTTTTATCTAACTTTTTCAAATCAGGTTTGTATCCATTTTCTTCTTTGAGAGGAAGGTTATAGAGAATTCCGCCAGCCATAATCGCCCCATTAAAATGCACCGGATAAGCCGGCGAGGGAACCAGAGCAATATCATCATTGTTTAAAAAGGTAAGCGAGAGATGAGCAATGCCTTCCTTAGAGCCAATAAGCGGAAGAACCTCTGTCTCTGGACTGAGCTCAATTCCAAAACGCTCCCCATACCACTTAGCAATTGTTTGTTTTAGCTTTTTTTCAATCTTGCCATTTTCCCGAGAATAACGCTGATTTCCTTCCTGTTTGGTAGCACGGCATAATTCCTCAATCGCCTCTAAGGGAGGTGGCTGGTCAGGGCTCCCCATACTCAGGTCAATAACATCTACACCTCTCTGGCTCACTCTTTCTTTTAATTCGTCAACTACTGTAAATAAATAAGGCGGCAATCTTTTTAATCTATTTGCTGGATGCATTTTTAATAAGCAGGCAACTTATGGAACGAAGTGAACATAAGTTGCTGTGCGCATTGAACCCTGTTAAATCCCCCGACGTAATGTCGGGGGAATCCGCCAAAGGCGGATTATTTAACAGGGTAAATTCAGTCATACAATTTAATCTCCTTTTAGTCGCTTAAATTGTGGCTTCATTTACCTCCAACCTTCCTCCCCTACCAAGGAGACAAACCGACAACCGCAGATATTTTCACTTTTTACCTTACCTTTTATTTTCCTTACTAAAGTAAGCATTTGACTAAACTTATCTCCCAAAGGAATAACCATCACTCCGCCTTCTTTTAACTGCTCAAACAAAGAAGGTGGAAGACTGGGAGCGGCGGCAGCAACTATTATCTTTGCATAGGGAGAAAACTCTGGCCATCCCTTAGTGCCATCCCCAACTTTTATTTTCACCCTGTTAAATAATTTCGCTGAAGGCGAAATTTCCGCTTTGCGGGATTTAACAGCCTGAACCCCATACCCTAACTCAGCCAAAATATTCTTAGCCCGCCTGGCTAAAGAAGGGAAACGTTCCATTGAATAAACAGAACAATTGAGCTCGGCAAGAATGGCTGTTTGATAGCCTGAGCCAGTGCCAATTTCTAAAACCTTATCTCCCTTTTTTAACTCTAAACATTGGGTCATTAAAGCCACTATATAAGGCTGAGAAATTGTCTGTCCTTCTCCAATAGGAAGAGGATGGTCAGCATAAGCAGAGTTAATAAACTCAAAGGGAATAAATCGATGCCGCGGGACCTTCAAAAAAGCGGATAAAACCTCTCTATCATTAATTCCACGGGGAATCAACTGTTCCTCCGCCATCCTCCTCCGCTCTTCCTGCCAATATCTATCATCCTTGGGAAACTCCATCTTTTCGCCCGTTAGAAATTACCCTTAGAATGAGATAAACCTTCCAAGTTTTGAAAGAGCTTCTCATCAGAATTCCTAACAGGGTTAATAACCAACCTCAAAAATCTCCAGGCGTCTGTTATTGGCTTAATCTTACTTCTTTCCCGCCGATAGATAGTAGAAATGGGAATAGAAATAATTCGGCAACCCATTCTGCTTGCTTTCATAATTAACTCTGATTCTATCTCAAAATTAGATGTTTCTAAATTGATATTTTTCAGTATCTCTGTCTTAATTAGACGAAACCCGGATTGAGTATCGGGAATCCTTTGTCCGACCATAGAAGATATGAGTCGCGACATAAATCTATTAGTAATCCGGCGAATAAAGGGCATTGTTTTTCTATCTATTCTGCTGCCCAGAATTAAATCGGCGTTAGTCTCTTGAAACTTCTGGATAAACTTGGGTATTTCAAGAGGATCGTGCTGCCCATCTCCATCCATAGTAATGAGAGCCTTGAAATCCTCTTTGAGAATCTCTTGAAAGCCATCGCGAAGGGATGCTCCCTTTCCTTTATTCTTACTGTGAGTAATAATAACCGCTCCTTCATCTTGGGCAATCTGCGCACTCCTATCTCTTGAGCCATCATTAACGACATATATACTATCGGAATAGCGGCGGCATTCTTTCACCAATTGTCCAATAGTCGCCTGCTCATTATAAACAGGGATAAGAATGGGAATATTCATGATAAAATCACAAATTTAAAACCATCAACTAATTATGAATCCATTACGAATATACGAATAAAAACATTAGTATATTCGTATAGATTAGTAAATTCGTAGATATTTTTGTTTTTATAGTTCATCAAAATAATACCACTGTCCGGGATACCTGCGAATATATTTCTCAATTATTGCAATAATCTTCTGGGTAATCTCTTTTATATCCTTTTTCTCATTGCCGCTTGGTTTATAAGATAGAGGTTCCTCAACAACAAATTTAAGCCAACCAGCCTCTCTTACTGTAAAACCGGGGACAACCAAGCTCTTTGTCTTAAGTGCAAACACTGCTGCTCCGCGGGGTATCAAAGTTTTTCGCCCAAAGAAGGAAAGCTCGAGCCCACTACCGAAATAATCCTTGTCGTTCAGGAAGGATACGATTTCCTTTCTACCAAGAGCCGCGAGGGTCTTTCTGGCTACATCTCTCGGAAAGATTACCTTAATTCCCTTTTCTTCTCTCTGGCGGAGAAAAAAATCCTGGACCTTACGATTAGAGTGCTCCAAGGCAATTGCATTTACTGGATAACCCAGGAGAGCGGCTATTGCTCCGCCTATTTCCCAACTCCCTAAATGGGCGGTTATCCCAACGATCCCTTGTTTTTTTAAAAGAGCCGAATCAAAATTTTCTACACCTTCAATTTTTATATTCTTCTTAATATACTCTCTATTTAATTTAGGAAAATACAAAAAGTCAACCAGATGCATAGCAAAATTTCTAAATGTCTCACGAGCATATTTGATTATCTCCCTTTCTGATTTATCAGGAAAAATAATCCTTAAATTTTTCTGGATAGTAAAGTAATCTCTTTTGTGCAGCCAACGATAAACATTGCTTATAGCCGAAGCTAATTTATAACTAAATTTTAAAGGTAAATGCAAGACAATTTCTTGACAGATTCTATAGACAATAAAAGGTTGGTCCTTCAGGAACATATTAATTTAGCAATATTAATCGCCGCTCGCGGTCTCCTGATTTTTTCTATCTCTCTTTGAATCTCCCTCAGTCTCTCCGGTTTGCTGAGCAGTCTCTTGGCAAGTACCGCCGCCTGCTTACTATTTTTCGCTTCTAAGGCAACACCTTGTTTCACAAGAAATTGGGTATTTTTTCGTTCCTGTCCGGGAAGCGGATTTATAATTATCATCGGCAGGTTTTTCACTAACGCTTCGCCAGTAGTAATTCCGCCGGCCTTTGTAATTATTAAAGAAGAAATATCCATCAGTTCATTAACATTATCCACATAACCTAATGCCCTTATTTTATTAAATCGAGGTTCTCTTCTTTTTAACCACCTTAAGAGGGATTTGTTTGTTCCGGCCACTACTAAAATTTGATAGGGCAGATCTAAATAAGCAAGAAGATAGATAATTGTTTTTATAGGTCCCACACCCTGCCCCCCGCCCATTATCAGAATATTGGGCAAATTGGGGTCTAAATTCAGTTCTTGAAATACCCTTTTTCTGTTTACCTCATCATCAAATTTGGGATGCACCGGAATTCCTAAAATTTTAATCCTCTCTTCTTCTATTCCTTCCTCCTTTAACCTTTGTTTACTCTCCTCCGAGGAAACTACATAAAAGCCTACCTTCTCACTTAACCAGTAAGAATGAGGCATATAGTCAGTAAGAACACCGATGAGGAGGATATCTCGCGGTTTACAATCAGCAATCATCCCGCAGGGAAATGCCTGGGTGCAAATAACTGCATCGGGGTTAAAACTATCGAGCAAATACCTTAATTTAGGAGAATTAAATCTATGGACTAACTGGCGCCATTTTTTAACCTTACGGAAGATAAATGGATTGTCATAGAGATACTCCCAAACCTCTGGTCTTCTCTTAATTATTCCAGTGTATGTCCTGTTTACCACTTTCTCTAAGATGGGGTTAGTGTAGTTAAAGGCATCTATGTTCAGTATCTCTGCTCCCGGATGAACTCTTTTTATTCCCTCCTCAACTGCCTGTGCTGCCTGGTGATGTCCGGAATGAGGGCTAATATACATTATCAAGATACGTTTCATTATCTTTCGCTCCGCTCAACTACTCCAAAGGTTCTCTCTACATCCACTTTGTTTATTTTAACAGAAATTATCTTATTTTTCAACTTATTGCTTCCTTTTAAAAGAACTTTAACATAACGCTCGGTGTAGCCCTTTAGGTAACCATTTTTATCTTTTTTATCTTCTACTAAGACCTTTACGCTGCTAAAGAAAGATTGCCTTCGGTGACCGACGGATACCTTTGGTGTTCTGTTTCTAACGGGGCCTGCATCTTGATTTAGGAACCTTCGACGATAGTTATAAGAAGACTCTGCGGTTATCTCTTTGAGAAGATTGAGCCTTCTCTTAATCTCAGCCGAACAAACCATCTGGGGGAAACTTGCCGCTTTAGTACCTTCTCGTGGGCTATAAGAAAAGATATGAGTGCGAGTGAATTCTACTTTCTTTACCAACTTTAGCGTGTTTAGAAACTCTCTTTCTCCTTCACCAGGAAAGCCAATTAAGATGTCAGTAGTAAAGGAGAATAAAGGGTCTATTTTTCTAATTCTTTCTATTAAATTTAAAAAGTCACTACTGGTATAAGGACGGTTCATCCTCTTCAGGACAGCATCATCCCCGCTCTGAAGAGAGATATGGAGATGCGGGCAGAGTTTTTGGGAATCCCTAAATTTGGCGATTAAATCTTGAGTAACATCCTCTGGGTTTAGCGAACTCAATCTAATCCTTTCAATCCCCTTTATCTTTTCTAACTCCTCAATCAGATCTATTAGATTCATCCCGATATCCTTTCCGTAAGCCCCTAAATTAACCCCGCTGAGAATTATTTCCTTGAACCGATTATCAGCTAATTGTTTTACCTCTGTTATAATTTGTTCTACATCTCGACTGCGAGATCTTCCCCGCAAATAAGGAATAATGCAAAAGGAGCAAAAGTTATCACACCCGTCTTGAATTTTGATAAATGCCCGAGTATGATTTTTAAAATAAGAGATGGTTTGGGGTTTGTCCGAAGCGAAACTTCGGACATTAAAAACTACCCCTTTAATATCTCTAATTCCGCTAAATCTGTTATTCACTCCACAGCCAATAACTATCACTTTTGGCTGAGGGTTTAGTTTTAAGGCACTGTTTATCAGATACCTTGATTTTCTATCGGCGGCAGCAGTAACCGAACAGGTATTTATTAGATAGACATCCCCACCTTCCTCGACTTCCTGCCAGCCAATAGAAGCAAACTGCTCGCGCAGTAATTGCGTCTCATACTGATTGACCTTGCATCCAATGGTTTTGAAGGTGATGGTCATAATAACTCAACTTTGCCAGAGTCAGGGTTAAGTAAATCCCAATGACCCTAGGGAACTTGACCAAAGGTCAAGTATAAATTCCAAATAATGTTCGCTCCTAAGGGACTTGAGCGTAGCTCAAGTATAAACGCAAAAATCTCTTTTACCTGCGCTATGTTATTTCTATTTCCTGACTGCATTAAGTGAAAAATGACTTATCAATCTTAAAGGATTCAATTCTTTATAATTCAATATTTCAAAACCTCTGTGATGTAAATAATCAGTAAATTGCCTTGGTGTAAACATATAATCATAGGGGTGATTAAATAGTTTGCACCATAATCTATTAATACCTTTTGTAAATGTTTCGATAGATACTTCTCCACATATAAATTCACCATTTGGCTTTAACACCTATCCTACCTCTTCTATACAATCTTTCCAGTTCGGAATATGATGAATTGTACCAAAATCAAATACTGTATCAAAGCAATTGTCAGGGAAAGCAAGTTTTGAGGCATTCATTACTTTATAAGTAACAGAAGTATCATTATTGCGTTGGGCAATATTTATCATTTTCTCATCAAGGTCAATCGCAATTTTGTTCCATTACCATTCCCACAGCCAATTTCCAATGCTATTTCTATATCTTTTAGTGAAGACATTTTGCACAAAATATTGAGTTCGTATTCCTCCTGAATCAATCCTCGCAGAGGGTTATTAACCAATATAAATTCGGCGCGATTCACCTTCATATCTACCTCATCTTTTTTACTTAGCAACCATTGCGTATAACGGCTTCGCCATAAAAGAAACCCTGCCCCCTATGCCATCTATAAGCATTTCTCAAATTTTAGTGGATCTATTAAAAAAACAATCTTCCTAGCCCCTATGAAAATATGCATAAAGGGCTGGGTTTGGGTGAATGCCGCAAGGCGCGAACCTTTTATGCTGTGTTATGCGCCGTTGAATATCTTAATCTAAAAATAAATTAATTGCTTCCAATATTTTATTCATTGATTCTATCTGAAGTATCTCTTTTCCGCGACCTCTAAGCGGAACCATTGTTCTACTACTCATTCTTGTTGCTATGTAATTGTTAGAGATATCTATATAATCGAAACCTTTTTCAAAAATAAATGAGCTTCTCGGCGCTCTTGAGTAAAAAAAATCTTATAAGATAAATTAGAAACATCCAACCTACCTTCAAAGATTTTGTTTTTAGACCCTAAAAATCCATAAGGAGGAATAGAAATAATGAATCTATTATCTTTATCTGGAAAGATTTGGCACGAGAAAGGAAAGTGATGATAAAATTTAATTAAAATGCCACAGTCAGATTTATGGGAAGTGAGTTTTATTTCTACTCTTTTGCCCTGCCATCTTCCAGTTAATATTACACCTATAGAAAAGATGGAGATAGAAATTTCTCCCTCAATTATTGATAGACAAGGCTTCAATATTCTCTTTAGATAGTAAACATGAATACCAACTATCCCTCCTACCACTACAAAAAGCCTAATCCTATAAGAATAACCAATGCTAAATTACTCATAAAATTCACCTTGTAAACTTAATTATGTTCAATGGCGTATAACACGGTTTGCGAACTATCTGTTCGCTTATCATGCTAAAATTAAAGACGACTCACCATTATTTCCTCACCGACAGAAAATCTGTTTTCTGATTTCTGATTAACTTCCAATGCACCTGCCCCGACGATATATCGGGGTCTGGAACAAAATTCAGGTCAAAAAATCCAAGATTGCCATCATTGCAATCGCTGCAGTATCCGTTTTTAATACTCTCTCACCTAAATCAACAAGAACCACTCTATTTTTTTCAGCGAGGTTAATTTCCGATTTAGTAAATCCCCCTTCGGGACCGATAAAGAAAATAATGTTTTTTGCTTCTCGCAAAGAGATATCTTTGAGCCCTTTTCTTTCACCTATGAGAGAAGGCATCAGGGCTAAATCATATTTATGGGTCGTAACCATTAAATCTCTAAAACTTCTTATCTCTTCAATATAAGGTGGCTTTATTCTCCCGCACTGTTTACAGGACTCAAGAGCAATCCTTCGCCATCTTTCTAGATGCAACCTTTCTTTTTCTTCAGGAGGGTGTACAACCGTCCTCTGGCTAATCATCGGGATAACCCCCGAAACTCCCAACTGTGTTGTCTTCTCAATAATGTCTCTGAGTTTTGCCTTTTTGGGAATTGCTTGCGCCAGGGTTATCTTTACCTTTTCTTCCTTTCTTCTCTCCTCAACTTTTTTAATCTCTATCAACGTCCTTTGCGAAGAAATTTCTTTGATAACTCCGTAATATTCTCTTCCCTTGCCATCAAAGACAACAACCTCCTCTCCCTTTGTCAACCGCAGGACACGGGTTAGATGATTATTTTCTTTTCCGCTGGCAAATATCTCTTTTTCGCTAATATTCCAAGATATACCCTAGCGGGCACAGGCAAGATACAAACAAATCACAATATCCAATAATCAATAACCAAACAATTAAATCTAATGCTTTCTTTCTGTTTTGATTATAGTATCTTGGTTATCGGTGATTTTGGTTTCTGATTTCTGTCTTCTGTCATCTGTAGACTGTAAACAATATTTTCATCCCCAAACCAAAGATAAAAATTCCACAGATGCGCTGGAATATCAGATAGATTCTTTGCCTATTCAGGAATATCTTGGGAAAGATGGCTGAGAAGATTGTCAAGATAAGCAAAGGAGAGAAGAAACTGCCCAAGCCAAAACAGAGGATGTAGAAAATTCCCTGCCACCAGTGTTTTATAATTAAGACGAGATAAGAAAAAATTCCCAATAAAGGCAGACAGGGCAAAACAGAGATAAAAAAACCGGCAGCAAAAATTCCTCTATCTCTTTTGACAATATTTCTGTGTAGAAAAGAGCAAAAAGGCATTCTATTCTCTTTACCTAAAAAAATAAGAATCCCTAAAAGAGCAATAAATATCCCTCCAAGCCAAAAAAGGTGTCTCAGCCCTTGATTATAGGATAGTGCCCTTTCGCCCAATAAACCGACGAGAAGTCCCAGCAGTAAATAAGCAACGAGTTTGCCGGCCCAAAAAGAAATCCAGGCCTTTATCCCCTCTTGAACACTGGTTTTTGTAGAGACAACATAGGGAATAAAAAAAGGGGCACACTGTCCCACACAAGGCCCCCAGTTTAGAATTATCCCGCTTGCAAAGAATATCCAGGCATTATGCATTTTATATAGTATTGGATTTTATTCGATACTTGATTACACAGATTGAAAACAGATTACAGCGATTGCCAACGCAAAGTGTATCTATGTAATCGTGGTTTAATCACTCTAATCATATGCCAAGCGTAGCGAGGCATACTTTAAGTCTCTCTATCGCCTTTTTCTTTCCTAATACAGAAATTAACTCAAATAAACCCGGCCCTACTGGCATATTAGTTAAAGCCGCTCTTAGGGGATGGATAAGTTCGGCGCCCTTTATTCCCTTTTCAGCAATTATCTCACGGCAAGCCTTTTCTACGTTATCGGCAGTAAACCCCGTTGGAGAACTTCGTTCTCTAAGGGTCTGGGGTGACGGCGGCTTTAAACCACCGTCACCTTTAATCGGTAATGACCGCCGATTAAAATCGACAGCTTTCTCTAACGGGGTAAAATCATCTATATTATCTAATCGCTTTATTAACTCCTGCCAAATTTCTTTATCTAATTTTTTAATAACGGTTTTTGCTTCTTTTGAATACTTTAGCCTTGCCGGTAGAAAGAAATAATCAGCCATCGCACTGATTTGGGAAAGATACTTTAGCCGCCCTTTAAATAAATCAACGATTTTCTCTAAGTGGCTAAAATCGTAATCATTAGAGATTAATCCGTCCTTCCGCAAAAAAGGAATACAAAGCTCCACCATCCTTTTTGTCTCCGTTTGTTTAATATACTGAGCGTTAAGCCAATTTAGCTTGTCAATATTAAATATAGCCTTTGTTTTGTTGATTTTAGACAAAGAGAATTTGGAAATCATTTCGTCTAAAGAAACAATCTCGCGGGTGCCCGCCGGCGCCCAGCCCAAGAGAGCAAGATAATTAATTAGCGCCTCGGACAAATAACCTTTCTGGCGATATTCCCCCACGGCAGTTGCTCCGTAGCGCTTGGAGAGTCGCCCCCCTCCCGGTTCCATAATCAAAGGAATATGAGCAAATTCAGGAATTTGCCAACCAAGTGCCTGATAAAACATTATCTGCTTTGGGGTATTGGAAATATGGTCATCCCCGCGGATTATATGGGTAATTCTCAGTTGATGGTCATCAATGACGCAGGCAAAATTATAGGTAGGAGAACCATCTGATTTCATCAACACCTGGTCCTTGAGGACACTGGTGTCGAATTCAATTTCTCCGTAAATCAAATCGTTTATTTTAATCTTCTGCGGATGTACTTTAAAAACTATAGCTGCGCTTTGCGCTTTGCGCTTTGCGCTTTGCGCTTTTTCCAAGTACGCTTTCCCTTCATTCAATAACTTCTCGGCATATTTTTTGTAGAGGTCTATTCTTTCACTCTGAAAATAGGGACCCTCGTCCCATTGCAAGCCTAACCAGCGGAGGTCTTCTAAAATTTCCTCCACCAGTTTCTTATCTGAACGCTCTCTATCGCTATCCTCAATCCTTAGAACAAATCTCCCCTTTTTATTCCCGGCAAATAAGAAATTAAATAAGGCAGTGCGCGCACTGCCTAAGTGCAATGAGCCGGTAGGGCTGGGGGCAAATCTAACCTTTAACATATCTCCGTGAGATTTCTGAAAAAACTAGAAATCTCTGATTACAACGATTAATATAGATTACAGCGATTACCTTACCAGTGGAAAAAATTTCTGCAATCTTTTGTAATCTCTGTAATCAGAGGTCACTGATGTATTTTTCAGAGACCTCTTTCATTCCTTCCTTGACCGCCTGCTTGTTTATTGACAATAACTCTGGTTTGTTTAAAACCTCCTCTAATGCTATAAAAATGTTCTCTTCGAAAAACATCCTCTTTTGTTTGAAATAGGCCCCGAGCATCACCATATTGGCTACCTGCTTATTACCTAATTTGGTAGCAATCTCGGTTGCCGGGATTTTTATTACTCTGATATCCTTTCTTTCTGTTTCCTTCTTAATTAAAGAACTATTTAGAAACAAATCTCCTTTTGCTTTAAGGCTCTCTTCAAACTTAAGCAAGGAAGGTAAGTTCATCACTATTGCTGAATCGGGAACGCTCACGAGGGGAGAGGAAATAAGATTATCAGAAATTATTACCATACAATGGGCAGTGCCACCGCGCATCTCGGCGCCATACTTGGGAATATAGGTTACATTCCTCTTCTCAAGCATTCCAGTATGAGCAAGTATCTTACCCAATGTTACTATTCCTTGTCCGCCAAAACCAGCGCAAATAATCCTTTCAGTCATCCTTCACCACTCCCAAAGGAAAATAGGAAGTCATCTTTTTGTCTATCCATTTCATAGCCTCTGCCGGTGACAGGCGCCAATTAGTTGGACAGGGAGAAAGAATTTCTACCAGAGAGAATCCCTTATTTTCTATTTGGGTTTGAAATGCCTTTTTCATCGCTCTTTTTGCTTGCCTAATATTCTCTGCTGAACTCAAGGCTACCCTCTCAATATATTTTGCCCCCGGCAGGAGAGCAAGCAACTCGCAGATCTTCAAAGGATAACCATCTCTTTTAATATCCCTCCCCGTAAGGGTAGTTGCTGTTTTTTGTCCAATAAGCGTAGTGGGTGCCATTTGTCCACCGGTCATTCCATAGATAGCGTTGTTGATAAAAAAAACAGATATATTTTCTCCCCGGTTGGCGCAGTGAATAATCTCGGCAGTGCCGATAGAGGCAAGGTCGCCATCTCCTTGATAGGTAAATACAATCTTATCCGGTTCTACTCTCTTTATGCCCGTAGCTACGGCTGGTGGTCTGCCGTGGGCGGCTTCGGTAACATCAAAGTTCCAATAATCATAGGCAATTACGGCGCAACCGACCGGGGCAATACCAATCATCTTCTCGCGAATATCCAATTCGTCAATTACTTCGCAGATTAAACGGTGAGCAATAGTATGCCCACACCCCGGGCAATAATGCATTGGTACATTGCGGAGAGATTTGATCTTCTCTTTATTGTTCTCGTCTTTCATTTTACACTACTAATTGCTAACAGAACTTTTGCCGTTTTGAGCGAACATTGATTTTCTTAGCTAAAATCAAGTTGAGGCAGGTATTATTAGAGACAATTTCTATCGTCTCTATAATGATATAGGTTCTAGCAAATCATGTCCGAAGACCGCCGAAGACCCGAACCGTTTCGAGGCTGAGGTGGCCAAGTTTGATTTTGCCCTGCCGAAACGCAGATTTTAGCGTTAAGCTAGGGGAGTTGCCCACAGGGCAACTATAAAAATCACGAGAGTGAGAAATGCAAAAGTTCTGTCATTATTTCCTCTTCTTGCGGTATCCCCCCTCCTCCCCGTCCATAAAATTTCACCTTACTCTTTCCTTCCGCTGCCAATTTTACATCCTCAAGCATCTGGCCGTAATTCATTTCTATCACTAAAAATTTTTTCTTTAAATCAGCAAGTTTATTTATCATCCCGTAAGGGAACGGCCATAAAGTAATCGGGCGGATTAAACCAACCTTGGCTCCTTTTCTTCTCGCTTTTTCCATTACCGCCTGGCAGATTCGGCTTACTGTCCCATAAGCTACCAGGATTACCTCAGCATCCTCTGTGTTTTTCTCTTCATAACGAATTTCTTTCTTTTCTATCTCGGCAAATTTTTTTTGCAATTTTTTGTTGTGTTCTTCCAAAACTCCTTCTTTTAGAAATAGGGAACGAATTACATTCGGTTCTCTCTCTTTACAACCCGTCACCGCCCAGGGTTTCTGAGTAGCGTGTAGGGTGTAGGGTGTAGGGTGTAGGGTGAGCGGTTCCATCATCTGCCCGAGCGTTCCATCTCCTAAAAGTATCACCGGATTGCGGTATTTATCAGCTAAATCAAAGGCGAGTATCTGCAGTTCAAATGCTTCCTGGACAGAACTCGGAGCAAGCACAATTGTCCGATAATCGCCGTGGCCACCGCCCCGGGTTGCCTGAAAATAATCGCCCTGGGCAGGAGTAATATTGCCTAAACCCGGACCGGCGCGCATCATATTTACAATCACTGCCGGCAGTTTGCAACCAACGAGATAAGAAATCCCCTCTTGCTTCAAGGAAATTCCCGGGCTGGAGGAAGAGGTCATTGCCCGCGCACCAGCCGCCGAGGCGCCAAAGACCATATTAATCGCCGCCAACTCACTCTCAGCCTGGATAAAAGTCCCCCCGGTTTCGGACATCCTTCTGGACATATAAGCGGTGAGTTCATTCTGGGGAGTAATTGGATAACCGGCATAAAAAGTGCATCCAGCCTGGATTGCCGCTTCCCCAACCGCTTCGTTTCCACTCACCAGTATTCTTCTTGAATTTTTATTATTCATCTTATCATTTCATTCAATAAATCCAAATAATCGGATAAAAGTCGGGTTATCAGGAATTTTTCTTTGACAATCTCTCTGCCCTTTTTACCAAGCTTCTCGGCAAGTTTACGGTTTTTCAGGACTTGAACAACCCTTTGGGCAAATCCTTTTATATCTGATGGCTCAACCAAAAACCCGTTTTTTCCATTATCTATCTGAAGGGAAATTCCGCCCACATTTGTCGCTACCACTGGTTTCTCTTTCCAGAGCCCCTCAGTTACCGTAAGCCCAAAACCCTCTCTTATCGACTTCTGAACTATGACTGCTGAACTTCGTTGAAGGGCATTTACGAGGATACTGTTCTCACTGGTTATAAATATAATATCTTTATTTTCAATAAGCCGGTTTGCCTTTTTCTTTAGCATCTCATAAATCATCCATCCCTCGGGGTCATCTCCAGCCATACTTCCGCACAAGACCAATCTGCAATCTATTTTTTCTTTAACAAGATTAAATACCTCTATTACACCTACCGGGTCTTTCCACTTGTCAAACCTTGATACTTGAACTATAAGCGGCTTGTCTGTAGGAACTCTAAATTTTTTTAAGTATTTTGAAATATCACCCTCAGAAAGTTCTTTATTCTTTGCCGAAAGTGGGTCAATGGCCGGATAGATAACCCTTTGCTCTACGGGTAGGTGTTTACTTCTATACTTCTTATTTGAAAGGATAACTGCGTCATATCTAAGAATGAATCTCTTCAGAAACTCCCAAATCTCCTCATTGGGATGGGATAAATCTATGTGGCAGCGCCAAATCCAGGGTTGCTTTTTCTCATAAAGCTTTATAAGCGGTAAAGGTTGCGGGTCGTGTATTAGAACACAATCGTGATTTATGTGGGTGTATACAGAAAAGAGCTTATTGGTTTGGGTATATAGCTCCTTTTTTATCTCGGAGAGATTTATCTGTTCTCCCTGGAGGGCATTATGAAACTTCTTGGTTATTGAAAAGAAATCAGGGTTACCGTGCAGTATTCTCCAGCCGGCCTCTATTCCCACATCATTCATTAGGGGGATGAGGGAAGCGAGTATCCCGGCCACACCACCGCCCTGGCAGGTAGAATTGATGTGTAGGATATGTTTTCCATAGAGTTTTCTTGCCTTTTTATGAATATCAGATATAACCTTATCCCCTGCGAGTTCATAATAATCCTCTAAACTATGCATAGTTTTACCTCACGAGTTCTTTTAATAATAATCTCACTTCCGTTACTGAATCAAGATTAAACTTCGCCTTTGAAGGAGATAAGCCAACCTTGAACGAATAGGCTTTATCAGGCAGCACGGCAAACACATCCTCATCAGTGCAATCATCTCCAATGGCTAAAATAAAATCCCAGCTTTTCTTCTCAAGCCATTTTAACGCCATCCGACCTTTGTTTATGCCTACCCTCTTAACTTCGATGACCTTATTCCCCTCCAAGACCTGAAGGTTGAAGTTAGCGGTAAGATGAAAAAGGGCGCTCTTTAGTTCCCTTGCCCTGGCCAAAGCTAACTCCGGCTCAACCCTTCGGTAGTGCCAAACAAAAGAGAAATCCTTTTCTTCGACAAAGGAACCAGGTGTTCTATCTACATAGAGTTCAAGGATCGGTTTTATTTCTTCTTTCCAATCATTCTTGAGCGGCTCTATTGTTTCCCAGCTATTACCTTTTTGTTTAAGCCATGCCCCGTGTTCAGAAATTAAGACAATGTCTAAGGAAGCAAACCATCTCTCCATTACATTCTTATCTCGTCCACTTATAACTACCACTTCATTTCTTCTATTAGAAACAAGGGCTTTAAGCAATCCGAGGAGTTGATTATCCGGCTCTACCTTTTCGGGTTTTTCTCCAAAAGCGGTAAGGGTTCCATCATAATCAAGCAGGATTAGCCGTTTTTTACTCTTGGAGTAATCGGCGCGTAACTCCTTTTTTCCCGCAGACGATAACCTGCGTGCACAAAGCTCTTGCTGAACCCTTTTGATGTCGGATAAGCTGTCCATAAAATCCTTTGCCCACCGCCGAACATTATAGCGCTTTAACCTCGTTTGCATTGTTCTATTCCGTTCTATCTGTTCTGCTTCAGGCATTGTCAGCGCCTCTTTTAAGGCCGCGACAATCTCCTTCTTATTATTTGGGTTCACTATAATCGCTTCTCCCAATTCCTTTGCCGCTCCGGTTATCTCAGCGAGAATCAAAACACCCCTACCATCGGTTTTGCTGGCAATAAACTCCTTAGCTATCAAGTTCATTCCATCCCTCAAAGGAGTTATTAAAGCGACATCGGCAGCACTATACAGAGAAACGAGATTATCAAAGGGCAGGAAGGAGTAGAGATACCAAATGGGCATCCAACCAATACTCCCATACTTCCCATTGATCTTGCCCACAAGTCCATCTACTTGCTTCTTTAATAACTTATACTGCTCTACCTTTGTGCGTGAAGGGGCGGCTACAAGGATGAGAACTACCTTCTCTTTATATTTCGGGTTTTTCTCCAGAAAGAGATCAAACGCGTCCAGACGCTGGATTATCCCTTTTGTATAATCCAAACGGTCTATTGATAAGATTATCCTGCGGCTACCTGCTTTCTTGCAAATCTTATTGCTCTCTTTGCGAACTCCCGAATCACTCACAGCGCTATTAAATCGCTCATAGTCTATCCCCATCGGAAAACTATCCACCTTTACTACATGACTACCTACGCTAATTTGCCCAAGCGTGTGCTCGTAGCCTAAAAGACGCTCAACGCTAAACAAAAAATGGCAAACATAATCATAGGTGTGAAATCCAATAAGGTCGGCATCCAAAAGCCCCTTTAAAATCTCCTTCCGCCAGGGGAGCAGACGAAATATCTCGAAAGGCGGAAATGGTATATGCAAAAAGAAGCCTATCTTGGCCTTAGGCAATCTTTCCCTTATAAGCTTAGGAAGAAGCATTAGATGGTAATCGTGGATCCAGATAGTATCCTTTGCCTCAGCAACCTCTATGACCTTATCACAAAAAAGCTCATTTATCTGCTTGTAGGCAAACCATAAACTCTCATCATAAACTGCATATTGGCTAAAGCAATGAAAGAGCGGCCAGAGGGTCTTGTTGAAAAAACCGTAATAATACCTCTCGATATCTCTTTTGGATAAAAATATAGGATAATTGTTATGCTCGCTGATTAATTTTGTTTCGATCTTCTTTTTCTCTTTTCTATCTACTTTATCCGAAGGGATTCCGCACCACCCCAACCAGATACTATTGTATGCTTTATAAAATGAACCTATCCCTGTGGCTAAACCGCCGGCACTCTGGCGAAAACGCAATTTCCCTTTTCTTTTTTCAACGCTAATCGGCAACCTATTTGAAACAATCAATAACCTCTCCTTCATACTTTTACCCCGTTAGAAAGCCCCTTCCTCCGTCGACGGAGTAAGGCTTGAGCCACTCCCCAGCCTCTCTCATAGTTCTGCCCAGAGAAATAAATCCGTGATTCTTCATTATCAAAAATGCTTTATCATAAAAAACCCTTCGTACCAACTCATTTGGTCCGCAAGGTTCTTCCTTACTTGTTTGAGGTATTCCTAATTCATTTGCCTGCTCTAAGATGTTCTTAGAATGCCCATGGAATATTACGTTGACATCCTTTCTCTCATGATAAATTACAAAATGGAGGATGCTTTCTGACGAGGGTTCTCTCTCCCCAGATGCATAAACTACTCCCTTTTTTAAATCACAATCCTCCACTTTCACAAAGCAATCATCGGATAACTCCTCTCCCAGGTCAATCCCCGAGGCGGTAATAATAAATTGGTCCTTGCTCTCTTGGAGGCGGAAACTCAAATTTCCGTAAGAACCCCCCTCATATACGGGAGCAAAACCCTGAGAACTAAATTTTCTGCACCAATACTTCAGTTCTTTGATGCGAGGGCTTTGAGGAACTTCTCTGCCAATTACTTCTGTTCTAAACTTTACCCCTTGATAGCCCATATAATATAATTAAGAAAACAATCCTATTATTAAATTCTCTCTTAGTTGGATTATCCCCTTCTCGGTTATAATTCCGTTGATATATTTTGCCGGTGTTATATCAAAGACGGGATTGATGGCCCTAGAATGGGGCAAGCAGACAAGAATCTCCTCAAGATTTCCTCGTTCGCTAAGACCTGTTTGATACAAAACCTCATCTTCGCTTCTTTCCTCAATCGGCATATCTCTGCCAGAATTACAATTCAAATAAAATGTGGAGCTCGGAGCAGCAACATAAAAAGGAACCCCGAGTTCCTTTGCTACAATGGCTTTTTCAAAGGTCCCTATTTTATTAACCACATCACCATTTCCGGCAATCCTATCCGCTCCAACAAGTATTATATCTATTTTTCCTTGAAACATCAAGTAAGCACCGGCATTGTCAGGCAAAATAACATAAGGAATTCCCTTTTCTTGGCCTTGTTTCATCAACATAGACAACTACCCTCTTTCCGCTTCTACGAGCAGAATATACCGGAGATAAAGCAGTGCCATAGTCAACAAAGGCAAGCCATCCGGCATTACAATGCGTCTCTATATTAAAACCATCTTTGATTAGTTCATTTCCGTATTCGCCTATTCTCCTGCAGGCCTCAACATCCTCGTCAGCAATTTTTTGCGCTTCTGCGACCGCTGCTTTCCTCGGTTCGATTGATTCCTTCGCTGTCTTAAAAACACGCCTCACCGCATAGAATAAATTTTGGGCGGTTGGCCTTGTTGCTTCTATCTCTTTTTTGGCTTTTCCAATATATTCCCCAAAACTATCCTCAGGGGCTCCTAAAAACGCCTGAGCCATTGCAAAGCCGGCGGATTCACCTGCTGCGCCCGCTCCCCTTACCTTCATTGTCTTAATAGCTTGACAGGTCTCAAGATAATTCCTCGCCTCATAAATCTTAAAATCAAAGGGGAGGAGATTTTGCTCTATCAAAAATACAGATGAACCTTCCATCCAAACGGTTCTATAATCTTTACCCTTGACTTTCATTCGTTAACTCCCCCCAACTCCTGCCAACTTTGATATCTACCTTCAAAGGCACCTTTAGCTGCATCACTTTTTCCATCCTTTCTTTAATTATTTCTTTCACCCCCTTAGAAAATGCTTCCTCCTCAACCTTCCCGGATTTTCTAAGGAGGTTCGCTGACAATTCTCCTTCTGGAACCTCAAATAGAAGTTCGTCGTGAACCTGTAAGATTAGTTTTGTTTTTAACCTCTGTTTTTCAAGTTCCTGCGATATATCAATCATTGCCATTTTGATTAAGTCGGCCGCTGAGCCCTGAACAGGCATATTTATCGCTATCCGCTCGCCAAATCCACGCACATTATGCTCCTCGCTGTTTATCTCGGATACATATCTCCGTCGGCCAAGCATTGTCCTTACATAACCTTTTTCTCTTGCTTGCCTTATTTGCTCTTCAATATAGACCTTGACGCCTGGATATCTTTTAAAATAGGCATTGATAAACTCCTCTGCTTGCTTATGAGAGATTTTTAAATCCTGGGAGAGCCGATGCGCCCCCATCCCATAGATAATTCCAAAGTTCACTGTCTTGGCTATCCTTCTTTTCTCAGCATCAATCTTTTCTACAGGAAGGCTAAAAATTAAACTTGCTGTGTAATTATGAATATCCAAATCCCTTTTGAATGCCTCTATCAGATTTTCATCTCCGCAAAGATGAGCCAAAATACGCAACTCTATCTGCGAATAATCCGCCGAGAGAAAAAGACCTCTGCTTACAAACACCTTTCTAATCTCTTTGCCGAGTTCGCTCTTGATGGGGATATTCTGTAGATTAGGATTGCTGCTGCTTAGGCGACCGGTAGATGTAACGGTCTGGTTAAAGGTGGTATGGATCCGACCTGTTTTCTCATTGACTAATGAAGGTAAGGTATCTACATAAGTAGATTTTAACTTAAACAAACGGCGATATTCTAAAATAGCTGCTGGTAAACTATGCCGAGTAGAAAGTTGCTCTAATACCTCTTCACTGGTAGATGGGCCGGTTTTGGTTTTCTTTACTATTGGCAGTTTCAGTTTATTAAAGAGAATCTTTCTGAGCTGCAGAGGAGAATTTATATTAAATTCTTCACCGGCAATTTCATAAATGTCCTTATTTAAAATGCGCAATTTCTTCTCTAAATTCGCTGAAATCTTGCTTAACAAATTTCTATCTATACCAATTCCCTCTCTTTCCATATCGGCTAATATCTTGATTAAAGGAATCTCTACATTGGCAAAGAGATGAAACAAATTCTTTTCTTTTAACCTTTTTTCTAAAACCTTTTTTAGTCGCAAGATGATAACCGGCGAGGGATTGGAAAAAGTCTCCGAGAGATAAATAAAGGCAAGGGTTTTAAGGTCATAATTTGACTGCTCGGGGGTAAGCAGATAAGCAGCAATCTGAGTATCAAAACCGATTCCTTTTAAAAAAAAGCCCAAGTTAGCTAAAGCAAGAATTTGCGGTTTTAGATTGTGCCCAATTTTTTTGAGGTTTTTGTCTTCAAAGACAGGCCTCAATTGCTGGATATTCTCTCGAGGAAGAATAATCTCTCTACCTTGCAGAATAAAAGAGATATTCTCAATCCCGAAATTATCTTTCAATTTGATATCAAAAACAAACTGCGAACTCTTTCTTAATAGAGAGATTTCTTTTTCCGATAAATTATCTACCTTTTGGATAGCCTTCTGGGAATGATTATTATTCTTATTCAAGAGCAAGCTTTTAAATTCTAATTTTGTAAATATCTCATTCAATTTCTCTTTATCCGGGGATTCCAGGCGTAATCTCTCAAAATCTATCTTCAAAGGAACATTTCTATCTAATATGAGCAACTCTCGGGCTATTCGTGCTTGCTCGCCAAATTCCCGCAAAGCATTCTTCGTTGCTTTTCTTTTTATCTCGTTAATATTCGCCAGAACCTTCTCCAAGCTCCCAAATCTCTTTATTAACTCAATGGCTGTCTTCTCACCTATACCCGGTACCCCGGGGATATTATCTGAAGCGTCACCCATCAGACACAAAATTTCTATTATCTTCTCTGGAGTTACCCCATATCTTTCCTTTACTTTTTCAGAATCATAAATCAAACCCTCTTTATGCGTATTATAAACTTTGACTCTGTCACTAACCAACTGCAAGATATCCTTATCGCCGCTAACAATATAAACCAAGATTTCCTCTTTGCTGGCTTTCTCGGCAATTGTGGCTAAGATATCATCGGCTTCAAAGCCTTCTTTCTCAAACAAAGGGATGTTATAAGCCCGCACAATATCTTTTATCAAGGGAATCTGGCTCACTAATTCCAGGGGCATTGGTTTGCGCTGGGCTTTATATTGCTCATATCTTTGGTGCCGAAAAGTAGGTGCCTTCAAGTCAAAGGCGACCCCTAAATAATCGGGTTTTTCCTTTTTGATAAGCATATTTAGAATTTTAACAAAACCATAAACAGCATTTGTCGGTTGCCCCTGAGAATTTCTTAGGTCTTTAATTCCATAATAAGCCCGATAACAACAGGCATTTCCGTCAATTAGAAATAGTTTTTTCATAGAAACACTGACTACACTGATGCCACTGATTACACTGATTATCAGTGGCATCAGCGATATTTTCCGAGAACCAGCCGCCAGTCAAGGCATCTAAGTTGGCAGTAAGTTCCTCCAATCTTAATTCCTTTTCTATTTTTCTCTGTTCGTCTTTTGGCGGTGACAAAAAGAGTTCAATCTTCAGCCGTTTTCTCTCAAAATAGGTGCGGGTTACCTCATCCAGGATATCCTCGCGCAATTGGACCATCAAGCGGGAACGGACATCAATACTGGTCTGGGCGTCGCTCCAAATTAAATCCCCTAAATCCCAGGTAAGCGAAACATCCCAGCCGAACTTATCATATACAGTTTTGTCGTCGGGGCCGGTATGGTAAAACTCTTTTGAGGTACTACCCCAAATGCTATCGCTAGAAGTGATATCCTTATTACCATCCACCCCTACACTAAATTTAGGCAATATGGCTCTCTTTGCCGAAAGCCGCCACCACCTCTTTATTTTATCGGGATGAACCTCGGCGTATTCAATCGCCTTTTCTTGCACCTCGCGAATACTCGGCTCGTGGGCAAACAACTCAAAAATCTTCTGCTTTAAACTTACTTCTTTATCTTTTTCTATCTCTTTTTCTTCTTGGTTTTTAGCCTCCAGCTTGAATACCCCCTTCTCCGTAATTGCCCATAAATCATCGCCGGCCAGAGCAATCTTTCGGACATCAAGAGAGGGTAAACCAACATAAATTTCCTTCCAGTTTCCTTCAGCTTCTTTTTTGCTTTCTTGTTGTTCATTTTTTATCCCTGGAGCGTGCGGCGTGGAGCATGCGGCGTGGAGCGTGAATACGCCCCTGTCTGTTCCTAAAAAGATTTTACTACCAGCAACAATAATTGAGCGGATATCTGCGCCCCTTAAAACCCATTTGTCCATTTCCTGCCAGGTTTCTGCTTTATCCTTACTTCTCAGTAAAATATCCTTGCCGACTAAATAAAGTACATTTTGAGCAATTGCTAAATCGTTTAATCTGTCTGCCGGTTCTTCTTCCTCTTCTGCTTCTTCCTCGGCAATTTTAGAGATAACAAAGGCCTTTCTCCAATTTCTCCCCTGATTATCGGTCTTGAAAAATCCCTCATCGCTGACAGTGTAGATTGTATTTGGGTCTTCGGGGTCCACCTTTAGCCTGTAAATCTCGGCGTCACCTAATTTTCCCTTGCTTCTCTGCCAACTCTTGCCGTCTTTGCTTCTAAATAACCCTTTTTGTGTGCCGAGGTAAATCAAATTATTCTGCTTGTATAGCATTTCCATCCACCAATAAAAAATTTACCTCTGCCATCGCCGGCAAAGTAAAGACCTCTTGCCAGTTTTCGCCCCCATCTTCGGTCCTGTAGATAAATTTTGAGCCAACATAGATAATATCGGGATTTTCTTTATTAACAGCAATTGCCTTCAGGTCAGTATCCTTTATACCCTTTACCCTGTTAAATCCCCGCCAAGGCGGGGAATCCGCCATAGGCGAATTATTTAACAGGGCGAACCTTTCCCGCTCCTGCGCTTCAGCAAAGGCAATATTTATAAAAATAAAGAGAAATAAAAATATAATTTTTTTCATTGATGCTCCTTTTAAAATTCCTCCAAAGTTAATACTTCAGATAACTTTGGACACATTCCTCTAATGTCTCTTTTATATGCCTTGCCTTAAAACCGCTTTTTTCTAACTTTTTAGTAGATAAAAGTAAATTAGGTCGGATTTATACTGCTCCCCATTAACAAATAAGTGCAATTTAGGAGAAAATCTCTTATAATAGCACCAAAAAGGGGGAGCAAATGAAATACCGCAAATGGAACTCAAAG
>MZGK01000052.1 GCA_002085025.1 Candidatus Omnitrophica bacterium 4484_213 | reverse complement strand
AGAATAAACCAATAATAACAAAGAGCAAAGAAATATAAGGTGGATAGTCTAAAATTTAATCTAAATCTTACAAAACGCTGTTCTGATTTCAATATCAGAATTAGTTCAAGAGATTGTTTTTGTTTTTAAGATTTTACTTGACTTTATAATAGGAAATCTCCAATTTTTGCGAAGCAAAAAATTGATCCTGAAGAAGCAACCAGAAGAAATCTCTGAAGGATCTAAGCTCAAAAATAAAAAAAGATGCCTCCTTCTCTCTGGACATCTTTGCCGTATATGAAACACGCCTTTGTGTTCCTTCCTTATTTTGAATTCATTTTATCACATCTAAAAATCTTGTCAAGTGTTTTTTAAAAGATTTCTGGAAAAACCAGAAGTCTTTGATTGCAACGATTAATATAGATTACAGTGATTACTTTGTCGATGAAAAAATCTATGCAATCTTTTGTAATCTTCGTAATCAGAGACCTCTGATGTATTTTTCAGAGACCTCTTTAAAGAGCAGGAAGGTATCTCTCCAATTCATAAGAACTAATTTGCATCCTATATTCATCCCACTCCATCTTTTTATTAAGGATAAAACGAGAAAAGATGTGCTCACCTAACGCCTCCTTGACTAATTTGCTTTTTTCAGTTTCACCAATTGCTTCAAATAGGTTTACCGGTAAAGAATGCAAATTTCTGTTTTTCCTCTCTTCCATTTGCATCTTGTAGATGTTTGGTTCAACTGGCGGAGGCAGTTTATATTCTTTATCAATTCCTTCTAAACCGGCGGCTAACATTACTGAAAAAGCTAAATAGGGATTACAGGCAGGGTCAGGACAACGTAATTCCACCCTTGTCGCTTTCTCATTTCCTTGGCGATAGTGCGGGATACGAATCAAAGCTGTTCGGTTTTTCTGCCCCCAGGATATGTAGACTGGCGCCTCATAGCCGGGCACAAGCCGCTTATAAGAATTGACCCATTGAGCAATAATAGAGCAAAATTCGCGGATATGGGTTAACTGCCCGGCAATGAAATACTTGGCGAGTTCGGAAAGATAAAACTTATCTTCGGAGGCAAAAAAGGCGTTCTTTTCTCCTTTAAAAAGGGATTGATGAAGGTGCATACCACTGCCATTTTTGCCAAACAGCGGCTTGGGCATAAAACTGGCATAGACCCCATTTGTCTGGGCAATCTCCTTGATGCAATAACGAATAGTAATTATATTATCAGCCATCGTCAAAGCATCGCTATAACTCGGGTCTATTTCGTGTTGACTGGGGGCAACCTCGTGGTGACTCGCTTCTACCGAAATACCCACTTCCTCTAATGCCCGCACTGTCTTATTGCGTAGATTATTGCCTAAGTCATTGGGAATAAGGTCAAAGTATGTCCCTTTGTCAAGGATTTCGGAGGTTTGGGCATTCTTGAAATAGAAGTATTCTATTTCCGGGCCTATACAGTAAACAAATCCTTTCTCTTCTGCCCGCTTTAGATTGCGTTTAAGGACACAACGGGGGTCGCCGGGGTAAGCACTTCCATCAGGATTTAAGATATCACAAAACATCCTTGCCACAGGTCCATTTTGCTGGCCCCAGGGAAGAATCTGAAAAGTCGATGTATCGGGTTTGGCAATAATATCGCTCTCCTCTGCTTCGGCAAAACCGGTTATCGAAGAACCATCAAATCCCTTGCCCTGTTCAATACTCGCCTTTAACTCCTGAGGAGTAATAGAAATGCACTTAAGCATCCCCAAGATATCCGTGAACCAAAGTTGAATTGTTTTGATATTTTTTTCTTTGATAACCTTAAAAACATCTATTCTTGTTCGGTCCATAATTTTTCCTCCTTTCCTTTCTCGCGAAGCGAGAGCCGAAGCCCCGAAGTTTCGGGAATGAGGATAAAAGCATAGTTAGCAGAAATTACTTTTCAGATATTCAAGATAACCATAGATAAAAGGACTTTCCACCCGTTTCATTTATACTATATCATTTTATCAACTGTGTCGACAGAAATTGTCGTTCAAATTATCCCTTTATTCCGCTCGCCAAGATAATCGCCTCGGCGACCTCGCGCATACTTTTGCGGTTATCCATTGAGTACTTTCGCATCCTTGAATATGCCTCTTCTTCGCTCAATTTCTCATCTTTCATCAACAGCCCCTTTGCCCGCTCAATCTTCTTGCGTGCCTCTAATTCCTCCTGAATAACCCGCGTCTTTACCATCAATTCTGTATTCTCAATGGCTACTGCGGCTTGATTGGCAATAGAAGTCAGGATATGAATCTCTATCTCGCTGAAATTATGCGGTTGGGAGGTATAAGAGTTAAGCACCCCAATAACCTTTCCTTTTACATTCAAGGGAACACATAAAAGCGAACATAATCCTTCTTTTTTGGCAATGTTTTGATATTTATACTCCTTTTCTTGAGTAACATCCTTGACAGTTATTGGTTTATTCTCTTTAACTACCTTTCCGGCAATTCCTTCGCCAATCTTTAGAGGCGGCTTTTTGTTGTATTCTTCGCTGACGCTTTGAGTGGCGCGAATTACCAACTTTCCTTTCTCATCGAGGAGTTGCAAAGAGCAAATATTAGAACCCATAACCTGAGCGGTTACGGCCACAATAAGCCGCAGAATATCCTCTAAATATAGGTCTGAGGCGATTGCATTGCTTATTTTAGATAGGGCTTTAATCTGTTCGTTGTAAACTTCGCTTTTCATGATATATCAAAAAAGTAGCCTCCCCTTTACCTCCTTAGAAAGCCCCGCCCCTCCGCGGGGCCGTTAGAGACTACTCTTGCTATTTGAAATAAATCTTCGTCTTGTGACATTGAGCCATCTTTAGCAAGGTCTCTAACGGGCTGGACCGGGAAAGAATGTTTACCCCGCACCAATGTCTTGGTGCGGGGTTTATTAAGAAATGGCGGGGTTAAAGCCCTGCCCCTTTCCTTATAGGGGCAATTCCTTATAAGAACGATAGAGAAACTGTTCTTAACAATACCTGATAGAGAAGTTGCCCATAAATTGTACCTTTCTAACGGGGTTTATATTCTACCAAAATTTCCTCAAATATGTCAAATTTTCAAAAATCTTCTTTCTCATTTCATCTGCCAAAATAATTACTTTTGGCCACCTCACGCATACTCTTGCATAGTTTTATTATACTCTATTTTTGCAAGTGAGCAAGAGAAAAATAAAAGAAGCTCTAAAATCGTTCCAAATAGCTGGAAGTTCTCTGAATACCTGGTCATTGAGATTATCTACCTCATCGTCTCTTTTGCACACATCTCTAGCTAATGCTTCGTCCTTATTAACCAGGGCATCAATAGAATCCTTCACCATTTTCTGGGCTATTGTGGCCATACGGGAAATATCTATCAGAGGTTTAAGAAGAGGCTGCTTAATTATTTCCTGAGTGCGTTCAGCAATGTTAACTGCTTGGTCAGCTATACGCTCAAGGTCATTATTAATCTTCATTGCCGCGGTAATAAATCTTAAGTCAATAGCCTTTGGCTGATAAAGAGCCAAAAGTCTAAGGCACAACTCATCTATCTCTATTTCTAACATATTTATCGTCTCGTCACGCTTGATAACCTCACTAGCTAAATCATCCTCACGCTCTACCAATGCCTTTATGGAAACACAAATTGCCTCCTCAACAAGGCTGCTCATCCTTAACAATTGCTTATTCAACTCCGTTAATTCTTCATCAAAATGCCTTTCCATTTTTACCTCCCTTAATCTGTGCAATCTGTTAAAATCTGCGTAATCTGTGCTACCCAAATCTACCCGTAATATAATCCTCGGTAATCTTTTTAGAAGGGGCAGTAAATATCTTATCGGTCTTATCATATTCTATCAGCTCTCCCAGCATAAGAAAGGCGCAAAAATCAGAAATCCTGGCTGCCTGCTGCATATTGTGGGTTACAATAACAATGGTGTATCTCTTCCTTAAGTTCTGAATCAATTCCTCGATCTTTGCCGTAGCGGTTGGATCCAAAGCAGAGCAGGGCTCATCAAAAAGAACTACCTCTGGCTCAACCGCTAAAGTGCGGGCAATACAAAGCCTCTGCTGCTGGCCCCCTGATAAATCTAATGCTGAATCACTCAGTCTATCTTTAACCTCATTCCATAAGGCAGCGTCCTTTAAGGACTGTTCAACCCTCCCTATTAACTCTCCCCTGTCCTTAATAAGTCCATTAATCTTAAGTCCGTAGGCAACATTTTCAAAGATGGACTTAGGAAAAGGATTGGATTTCTGAAAGACCATACCAACCCTGGTAACTGTATCTACCACTTTTCCCTCCTCGCACGATTACGGATAATAATAGCAATTAAATCTATACCTAAGACTAAAAAGAGTAAAACTAATGCTGTGCCATAAGCAATAGGTACCTGAGCCTCAGGATGTGTACCTTCAGTCATTAGAGCATAGATGTGATAGGGAAGTGCCTGAACTTCACTGAAAATAGAACGCGGTAGTCTCATAGTATAAAATGTTACTGCGGTAAAGAGTATGGGTGCAGTCTCACCTGCAGCTCTCCCCACTCCTAATATTGAGCCGGTTAATATTCCTGAGATGGCATTAGGAAGCACTACCTTGCAAATAGTCTGCCATTTAGTTGCGCCCAAAGCAAGGGAAGCTTCACGAAAAGATTGCGGAACAACCAACAATGCTTCCTCACTGGCACGAATAATCGTAGGCAAGATTAATATCCCCAAAGTAAGGCCGCCAGATAAAATTGATATGCCGAAACCAAAAAATTTGACAAATACTGCTAATCCAAAAAGTCCAAACACAACTGAAGGAACCCCGGCAAGATTATTTATTCCAATGCGAATTATTCTTATTAACCGCCCTTGTTTTGCATACTCAGTCAAATATATTGCTGCGGCTACTCCTAATGGTAAGGCAAAACATATGCTACAGGTAACGAGATAAAATGTGCCTAAGATTGCAGGTAGAATTCCACCGGCGGTCATTCCTTCACGAGGCATCTGGGTTAAAAATTGCCAGTTAACCACTTTAGATCCCCTGACAGTGATAAAGTAGAGAATAATAAAAAGTGCTAACAGTATAAAAGCTGTGGCTAATCTTAATATTGCAAAGCCTACAAATTCTTTAACTTTTCTTGATCTCATCCTAATCTTCTCCTGAACCTCTGAGTTAAAAGGTCAGCGATGATATTAAAACTTAAAGTGATTACAAAAAGAACTATAGCAATAGCAAAAAGTGCATGAAAATGCGCGCTCCCTGCAACCGTCTCTCCCATCTCAGCAGCAATAGTAGCAGTCATTGTCCGCACAGGCTCAAAGAAAGAATGAGGAATAACTGCTGCACCTCCTGCAACCATCAATACAGTAATCGTCTCACCGATAACCCTTGCCATACCCAAAATAATAGCCGTACTTATTCCTCCCGCTGCAGCAGGAAGAATTACTTTAGCCGTAGTCTCCCACTTATTTGCCCCTAAGGCATAAGAGGCTTCTTTGAAACTCTCAGGAACTGCCGAAATTGCATCTTCAGAAATACTGGTAATAGTGGGAATAGCCATAATACCTAAAAGCATAGAGGCGGTAAAGGCATTTAGTCCTACAGGTAAATTAAAGATTTTTGCTACTAGAGGTGCTACAACTACCATTCCGAAAAATCCATAAACTACAGAAGGAATGCCAGCAAGAAGCTCTATTACTGGTTTTATAAATTCCTTTATTTTGGGGGAAGCCGCTTCTGCAATGTAAATAGCAGATGCCACTCCTAACGGCACAGCAATAATTAATGCCCCTAAGGTAACCCAGAGAGAGCCTAAAAGTAGGGGTAATATTCCAAAATCAGGTGGTTCATAAGTGGGGTACCAGAATTTACCAAATAGAAATTCCCCTAAGGGAGCAACCTCAAAAATCGGCAGACCTTCTTTAAACAAAACTATGACAATTCCTGAAAGAAAAAAGATAGAGAGTAAAGCAAATAGACAAAAAAATCCTCTAATTAAATTCTCTTTTTGCGCTCTTCTCATAATTTACTTTAAGGAAACAAAGCCCTGCTCTTTAACTATTCTTTGTCCCTCCTCACTTAAGACAAAATTAATAAAATCTTTTGCCAATCCCTTTGGTTTACCATTGGTGTACATAAATAAGGGTCTAGAAATAGGATAGGTGCCTTTTAACACAGTTTCTACCGAAGGCACAACACCATTAATAATTAAGGCTTTAACTTCTGAACTCAAATATCCTAATCCAACATAACCAATAGCACCTTTTGTGCGTTTAATTGTTGAGGCAACTGCCGCATTTGAGGCCTGAAGCAGGGCATCTGGACGCACACGCTCTTTCTTTAAAGCTAACTTGCTGAAACACTCATAGGTTCCTGAGGCAACATCTCGCGAGGCTACCACTATTTTTTGATTCCTGCCGCCTAACTCAGCCCAGTTTGATATCTTACCTGTATAGATACCTTTAAGCTGAGTAAGGGTAAGTCCATCAACTGGATTTGAAGGATGAACAATTACCGCGATTCCATCCATAGCCACAACACGAGGCTCAGGATTTACTCCTTTTTCTTTAGCCTTTATTATCTCCTTTTTCTTCATTGGCCGGGAAGAATCAGCAATATCGCATATCCCATCAATTAAAGCAGCAATGCCTGTTCCTGAACCACCACCCCGAACTGAAATATCTACTTCTGGGCGTTTTTGCATAAATACCTCAGCTGCCTTCTGGGCAATGGGCAAAACTGTGGTTGAGCCCTGGATAACAAGTCGCTTACTCTCTGCACAGATGCCTTGGGTCGCTAACCCAAAGATAAATAACATTAATAAACCTTGCAAAATTATTCTTTTCATTCGATCATCCCTCCCTTTAATTTTAAAAAGTTTATCATTCAATTGTTACAATTATGTGACAATTTTGCAAAATATTGGTGAAATCTTAGAATTTAAACCGAACACGGGTTTCGACTTTCTGGTAGTCTTTCCCATCAACATTATCGTACTGAATG
>MZGK01000014.1 GCA_002085025.1 Candidatus Omnitrophica bacterium 4484_213 | reverse complement strand
TGTGTCGCAATCACCGCCTGGCCATCAACTAAACCTAAAACATCTGGGTCATCTCTTGAACCTACGCCCAATTTGTTCACATGCTGAATATCATACTCTCCCGAGGGAGCCGGATAATAAGTAGTCAAGGTTATGTCCTCGGCAACGGATGAACGCACCGCTAACAGCAACAAAACAATAACCAAAATTCCCAACATTTTTCTTCTCATCTTATCCTCCATTTTTAACCTATTCCAAACCCGCATTGAAATAAAGGTGTTAGAAATTTCTAATTCTTGAGTAAACTTTGGTATATGCCTCTCTTCTATGACCTATTTTGAAAATAATAAGCAATTTTATAAATAACCCTGTAGCCCCTTCTCAACTTTCTATGACCCTTAAGGCTTCTCTTGAGAGACTCGCCAAACTTCAAGGGCCCTTGCAACAATCTTTGCTCTATTGCTTTACGAATCCCTGTTTTTATATTCTTAGGGATTTTAGGCAGACTCTCCTTCTCTATATCGGGATGATAAAGTAGACTGTAAAACATTACTTCCAGATTTCTTGGTGAGATAAAGCCTTTTTATGAGAAAAAGTCCTCTCCCGCTTCTCGGCTTCCTTCTGCCAGTAAATATCCTCATAAAGCCCTAAAGCCTCTTTTATCAAATCGCTTGCTACCAAAGATAAAGAAATCCCTTCTTTTTTAGCTAATTTTTTTAATGGATTACATAAGCCTGGCTCAAGCGCAACATCTAAATGAGAATTCTTTGCAGGCATACCATCACCCCCCCCTTTTTTTCTTACTCGCCCATTCCTTTTAGAGGCGATAGAGAAGTTGCCTCAATTTATACCTGCAGGCGAGAGCCTGAGCGAAGCGAAGGATAGTTTTTGTATTTACTTTACTCGCCTGAGGCGGATGCCTATAGACCTGGATAATCCACCCGGGCCTCAACCCTAAATTTATCATCACTAGAAATGGTAGATTCTCCTCCTTCTGTAAGTTTATGGTAAGTAATATCTAATGTATATGAACTCGGTCCCCATTTAGCATCGCTTGTATCAATATGCTCTGTGCAGGATGAACCTGCGGCTAATCCTGTCAAATTACAATTACCAGAACTACAACAGGAAGGGCTAGCCGGGCAGGAAGGGATATGCGTCCCATCCTCATTATTGCGAATTCTCCAGAGGGCGTGTTGGATTCCCATCTCGGCTAAATAAAACCCCTCCTGACGAAACATCTTTATCCGCGCCGCCCGATACTGATAAGTGGTTAATTTTACCAGAGCCACCGATGCCAGAGCAACTACCAAGGCAGCGATGAGCACCATAATAAAAGCTACACCTTTTTTATTCATAACATAAACATCCTTAATCTGTGTGCAATCTTTCTTAATCGCTGTAATCAAATACCGAGCGAAGCGAGTCATTAAGGGTTTCTCCAGGGCATACACCTTGTGGTTATCCGCGACTGCAGAGAAAATTCTGCTCCGGTGTCTGGTTCGCGGGCAGTAATCTCCACTATAAAAGAAATCCCCTGATTTCCGGTGCTATCATCAGTGCGGGTAATATCAAACTGGGTAATATTGTGGGCGATTACCTCTGTCGGTATTACTGGAGTAGCTGAACCCTTGCCAAATTGGAGCTCATCTCCCACTTTTACATATCTAACTTTAATAGGAGAAACAGGAGAAGAAGCGGGATAACCGGGACCTGTATACTCATCTATTGTGACTTGAACTTCGTCATCAGTAACGCCAAGAGCGGGAAAATCAATCTTTACTGCTTTAATTAGATGCCGGGTCAGGTGGTGCATTGCAAAGGAGACCTCTGTTTGGACAGCCGATTCTTCCTGCCGACCCTTAAAATGGGCGGCCGAAAAATAAACCGCCTGCATTATTGCGAGCAGCATAACGCTAAAGATAACACTGCTTATTATAATCTCTACCAGAGTCAAACCCTTATTGTTTACCCCGTTAGAAAAGGCTCCATCTTCCAAGGTAAACTTAAAAGAGAAAAATGGATTATGCGCGAGGGATTCAAAACCTCTTCCAAATTTTCTAACGGGGTTCACTCTACCCATTCTACCTCTACCTTAATTATTTTATACCGCTCCCCTGAAGAAGCAGCATAATCATTAGGCCCCCATTCTACTGTGTATGTTCGTCTCCAGCCGCGATCGCCAGGAGGCAAAAAATCAGGATGGACAGGTGGACTAATATTAAATACCGCTGGTTCGTGGTGTGCCTTTCTTCCTATACTCCTTAATCTATCCAATGTCTCCCGGGCATAGTTTATGGCCATAAGTTTGGTATTAGAAACTACAAGCTTCTTTTTACAAAGGACATAAATATGGGCCATTCCGGCAAAGGCAATCATAAATATCAAAGCGGCTACTATTCCCTCAACTAAACCCATTCCTTTTCTATTAGAAAGTTTATTCAACATTTTCACCCCGTTAGATAAGATTTGAGGCGACTTTTAATATAGCGTTTTCCCCAACAAGATGTTTTGAGATACCTTTCTCTTTTTCTTACGTCAGTTTTATCTATACAAAATTCATAATACACTAATTTTAATGGTGTGCGTTTTTTAGCTGCAGGAACTTTACCTACATTATACTCTCTGAATCGTCGTCTCAAATTATTCGTTGAGCCAACATAAAACTTTTTGTCTTTCTCACTTTTCAGAATGTAGGTATAAAACACCGTGATTTCTATCTAACGGGGTAAATTCAACTAATAAATTTGCGAAGCACTTCATACCTCGCAAATTTGAGTTTCATTTATACAAATAACGAACTTACTGACTCTTCCTGGTGAATCCGCTTTATCGCCTCTCCCAATAAATTAGCAATTGATAAAATCTTAATATTTTCTAATCTCTTCTCCGGGGGAATAAGAATGGTGTCACTGACAATAAGTTGCTTTAAGGGAATACTCTTTATTCTCTCTATTGCCGCTCCCGACAAAACAGGGTGGCTGATTGCCGCATAGATGTCTCTCGCCCCCTTTTTCTTCAATATCAAAACCGCTTCCTTTAATGAACCAGCTGTGGCTACCATATCGTCAACAATAATCACATCCTTATCAAAGACCTCGCCGATTACATTCATCACCTCTGTATCCGTAGCGTTTATTCGCCTTTTATCAACAATGGCTAAGGAAACACCCAGGCGCTTGGCAAATGCCCGGGCCATCTTTATCCCTCCGACATCGGGAGAAACAACCACGCCATCGGAAAGCCCTAATTGTTTCAGATATTCAATAAACACCGGTGCGGCAAAAAGATGGTCAACAGGGATATCGAAAAAGCCCTGAATCTGGCCGGCGTGCAAATCCATTGTGAGTAAGCGGTCAGCCCCGGCGACAGTAATTAGATTAGCTACCAACTTCGCTGTAATCGGAACCCGCGGCTGGTCTTTGCGGTCCTGGCGGGCATAGGCATAATAGGGAAGAACCGCGGTAATCCTCTTTGCCGATGCCCTCTTTAGAGCGTCAATCAGAACTAAAAGCTCCATCAGGTTTTCATTAGGAGGGGGTGAGACCGATTGGATAACAAAGACATCCAAGCCGCGCACATTCTCATTAATCTTTACCTGTATTTCTCCCTCACTAAAGCGGGAAACCAAGGCATCCTTTAAAGAAACCTTTAAGTAGGCACAAATACCCTCTGCCAATCTGCGATTGGCGTTTCCCGTAAAAATGGCTAACTTATCCATTGCTCTTTCTCCTTTTTAATAGGCGGGCAGGGACTCCTACTACGGTTGCTCCATCAGGAATATCCCTATTTTTAAGCACCACGCTCCCTGCGCCGGTAATTGCAGATTTCCCAATTTTTACGGGAGCAACCAAAATCGTCCCACTCCCAATAAAGGCATTTTCTCCAATAACTGTCCTATTTTTATTCTTGCCATCGTAATTTGCGATAATTGTGCCCGCACCGATATTTACATTCCTGCCAATTAGGCAATCGCCGAGATAACTGTGGTGTTTAACTCGGCAGTTGTCTCTGACTTTGCAGCGCACAATCTCCACAAAATTGCCAATGACTACATTATTCCCAATCAAACAATCTCCGCGAATGCGAGCAAAAGGTCCAATCTGACAACCCTTACTAATTTTAACATTTCCTTCAATAAAAGTAAAGGGGTAAACGAGTGAATCTTTACCAATCCTCACACCTTCAGCGATATAAGTAGTTGCTGGGTCAATGATACTAACTCCTTTTTTAAATATATCCTCTAAAATCCTTGTTTGCATTATCTTCTCGGCACGGGCTAATTCTTTACGGGTATTTATTCCTAAAATCTCCTTCTCAGAAATTGAGAGAGAATCTATCTTCAAACCCTGCTGGGCAAATAAAGAGATGACATCAGTAAGATAATATTCTTTCTTTTTATTATCAGGACTAATTTTAGATAGGGCCTTAAATAAAGGTTTGGTTTTGAGTAAATAAGCCCCTGAATTTACTTCCCTTATCTTTCTCTCGGTGCAAGAAACATCCCTTTCTTCTTTTATCTCTATAATCTTTTTATCCCGACGGATAATTCTACCATAACCCTGGGGAAAAGCAAGATAAGCGCTGAGAAGGGTGCAAGAATTATCCTGTTTGTGGGCAGCAATTAGTTTTTTAAAACTATCGGCGGTCATCAAAGGAGCATCGCCGGGAAGAACCAAAATATCATCCTCCTTTCTCAACTTATTCTTCGCCTGAGCTAAAGCATTACCTGTCCCTAAAGGCTCTTTTTGCTCAATAAATTCTATTCCTTCAAATAAATCACTGATGGTCTTTTTAACTAATTCGGCTTGATTGCCAATAATTATAACAACCCGCTCTATCCCTGCTTTCTTAACTTCCTTAATAATATAATAGATTAAAGGCTTGCCACAAAGTTTGTGCAAAACCTTGGGCAGAGCAGACTTCATTCTTACCCCTTTACCGGCAGCAAGAATTACAGCGGTGATATTTTTCATATACTTTAATAGGTCCTTCGCTACGCTCAGGATCACCCAACACTAATTTCCCAGATAAGTTAGCCAGAACAGAAAATTAGCGTTTGGTGGCTGCCCGGCGAGGGCTCGGCGCCTTCTGCTCCTACCGTCGCATCAGGTCGGCCACCCGCTTACTGACACTTCGCACTATTATCATAGTGCTCGTTTTCCCTCGCTCTGCTCGGCGTAAGCTCCCCTTCGAACCCTCTTTTTTTGCGCTTTTACGTCTTATTTTACGCTTTTGCTTTCTTTTGTGTTTTAGCGGCTCTGGCTGCCCGGCGAGGGCTCGAACCTCGACTCTCAGACCCAAATTCTGATGTGCTACCATTGCACTACCGGGCAGTTTCAGGCTTCAGGTTGCAGGCTTCAAGTCTTTATTGTAATTGTACCTTCTTGCTTGGAGCTTGTAGCTTGGAGCTCGTAGCCTGCTTACACCGCAGGCATACCTTCTCCCTGAGGGCTCGTCTTTTCCTTTTCATAGGCTTCCAAAACTTTATTCTGAATATATTTTCTAAATTCCATTGTGATTGGATGGGCAATATCGCGATGCTCCTCGCGCACATTCTCATCTCCTGCTCTTGGCTCAGGGACAACTTCCAACCTGGCGCCGCATTGGCTGCAATATTTACTGCCTATCTCATTACGGAAATTGCATTGAGAGCAAGGAACCCGCACCTTTTTGGAAGGCATTGCCACAAACAGGCCTTTGCTTCCATCAATAACCTTAATATCCCTCACTACAAAACAGTTATCAAAGGTAACGGTAGTAAATGCTTTCAAGCGGCTATTTTCTTTTTCTCTCAAAGAAACTCGAACTTCGGTAATTTCCATTTTTACTCCTCCGAAATTGCCTCCCTATGTTGGGCAATCTGACTACAGCGATTAATACCGATTACAGTGATGGATCGCTGCAATTTTGCCTTTTCATCGCTGCAATCGCACTCCTGCAAATATAGGTTTTGCCAAACTCTCTAAATTTTTTTTCTGCGGCAATCACCCCCCTTCCTTCCTCGCCATTTTTTAAAATTCCAAATACACTAGGACCACTTCCGCTCATAACGGACTTAATACCCAATCTCTCAAACTCTTGCTTTATGTCAGCAATCAAAGGAAATTTTTTGATTACTACTTTCTCTAAATCATTGTAGGGCTTGGGTTGTGTCGCTAAGAAGCCGTTGCGGAGCCCGAGCGGGTACGGTTCTGCCGAAGGCAGAGAGTGAGGACGAGCACCAGTTCCTTGTATCGGCGATAGAGAAGTTGCCGATAGATACTTGAACCGTGATTTCCTCGCTGGGGAAATCAACGGCGTGCTTCGTGCGACCAAGCCGAGCCCCTCATAGATCTCCTTTGTAGAAACCGCAAAATCAGGAACGACTAAAAGATAATATAAGTCTTGAGGGAAAGAAAAAGGGGAAATCTCATCCCCTTTGCCTTGGCATTTAGCCGTTAAAAAAGGAGAAATAAAAAAAGGAACATCGGCTCCGATTTCGCCCCCTATCTTTAACAACCCTTTTCTGTTTATTTTTAAATTCCAGAGTTTATTTAACCCCAAAATCACACTTGCGGCATTACTACTTCCACCGCCTAAACCAGCGGCAACAGGAATCCTTTTTTCAATGAATATCTCTACGCCCTTTTTAACCGAGAAACCTTTTATTAATAAATCAGCAGCTTGATAACACAAATTGCTTTCATCCAGAGGGACTTTCTCATTGGTGCAAAAAATCCTTATACCTCTCTTTTTCTCTTTTAAAACTAAGGTATCACAAAGGTTGATCTTTTGCATTACTGTTTCAATGTTGTGATAACCGTCTTTTCGCTTACCTAAAACCTTTAGATATAAATTTATTTTGGCGGGAGAGGTTAAAGTTAGCTCGGACATAAATCTTAAAGAAATATCTAATTAACCTAATTTCTAATATACTTGCTCTACGGGCAAGTCCCCTAGGACTTAAATAACGACTAATGTCCAATTTCTAATGACTAAATTAAACATTAGACATTTATAAGTATTTCCCTTGCTGCTTCAACAATATTCTGGGCAGTCAATCCATATTCCTTCATCAACTCTGCCGGTTCGCCGGATTGACCAAATCTATCCTGAACACCTATTTTCTTTAGGGGTTTTCTTTCCTCCATCTCAGCAATAACCTCGCTCACCGCCCCTCCTAATCCACCAATAACGCTATGCTCCTCGGCAGTTATAATCCCTTTTGTCTCGCGGGCACAATCAAAGATTATTCTTTTATCAATGGGTTTAAGCGTAGACATATTCACCACCCGCGTCTCTATTCCTTCTTCCTTTAAAAGTGCGGCTGCATCTAAGGCTTGCTTTGCCATAATTCCACAGGCAATAATGCTAATATCTTTACCTTTGCGGATTATATTTGCTTTTCCAATCTTAAAATCCTGTTTTTCCAAATCTTCTATCTTTGGCCGTCCCAAGCGAATATAAACCGGCCCCGGGTGGTTAGCTGCGGCTAAAATCGCCTGTCTTGTCTGCTGGCAATCAGCGGGCACAATCACGCTCATTCTGGGGATTACTCGCATCAGAGCGATATCCTCTAATGCCTGATGGCTCGCCCCATCTGGCCCTACAGAAATCCCGCTGTGAGTGGCTACAATTTTTACATTAAAATCATTATAGCAAATGCTATTCCTTATCTGATCCCAAGCCCGGCCGGTTGCAAAAAGGGCAAATGTAGAAGCAAAAACAATCTTTCCGCAACTTGCCAAGCCGGCGGCGGTTGCCATCATATTCTGTTCGGCAACACCTATATTAAAAAACCTTTCCGGAAACTCCTTGGCAAAAAAGACAGTGCGCGTAGAACTGGATAAATCGGCATCGAGAACTACAATATCCTTGTTTTCGCGGCCCAGCTCCACCAAAGTCTCACCGTAAACATTGCGTTGGTATTGCTTCATTTTAATTCCTCTAACGCTTTTTCTGTCTCTTCTTCGCTGGGCGCTCGACCATGAAAGTCTACCACATTCTCCATAAAAGAAATCCCTTTGCCTTTTACAGTATGGGCAATTATTATTGTTGGTTTTTCTTTTACTGTCCTAAAAATATCAAATGCATTTAAAATTTCGTGCAGATTATGCCCATCAATCTCCAAGACATTCCAGCCGAATGCCCGCCATTTTTGAGCCAGTGGTTCAATACCCATTACCTCTTTAACTTCTCCATCAATCTGAAATTTATTATAATCAAGAATAGCGCATAGATTATTTAATTTTAAAAAAGCGGCAGACATTGCCGCTTCCCAAATTTCTCCCTCCTGAATCTCGCCGTCACCTAATAGACAATAGACCTTGTAATTTCTTCCGTCCAATCTGCCGGCAAGAGCCATTCCCATTGCTACTGAGAGCCCCTGGCCTAAAGAACCACTGCTTACTTCTACTCCTGGGGTTCGTCTATCCGGGTGGCCCTGTAAAATACTGTTCAATCTCCTCAAATTCCAGAGTTCTTTCTCCGGGAAATAGCCAAGCTTTGATAACAGGGCATAAAGTAAAGGACAGGCGTGCCCTTTAGAAAAGTGCACGCGGTCTCTTTCTGGCCAATTTAACTCCTGGGGGCGACAATTTAATTTTTTAAAAAATAAAACGGTCATCAAGTCTGTTGCCGAAAGCGAACCGCCCGGATGTCCTGAACCGGCACGGGCAAGCATCCGAATAATCAAGCGGCGTACCTCTTTCGTCTTCTCTGCTAACTCTCTTATTTCTCCCTCAGAATAACTCATTTTACCTTTTCTAATTTCTTTTTCACCTTTTTATTTTTAGGGTCAAGCCGCAGAGATTTTTTCCACTCTTCTTTTGCCCTCTTAAGCAAACCTTTTTGAAAATAAACATCTCCTAAATGGTCACGCACTACGGGGTCGTCACCCATTAATTCTATTGCTCTATTTATTTCTTTCAAAGCCTTTTCTAACATCTCCTTGGCTTCCTGCCCACTTAACTTCAGAGACTTCTTATAATATACCCAACCTAAACTATCGGCATAAGCCCCTTGCTCGGGCTCAATTTCAATTGCCTTTTTAATCAATCTTTCAGCCTCATCTAAATTTATCCCCTGCTCGGCGAACATATATCCTAAATAATTGTATGCGCTGTGATTATTCGGATTCAGAACAATTGCCTTTTTAAAATTCTCGGCTGCTTTTCCTTCCTCTCCTATTTTATCATAAACAACCCCCAGATAAAAGTAATAAATTCCATTAGAAAGTTCAGCCAGAGCGTTAGACCACCCCCTCGCCGAAGAGATATATTTACTCTCTGATTTGTCCGGGAGCAGCTTTCTAAGAGAGGAAATATCGCTAATAAATTTTAACTCCGATAACTGAACGGCTAATTTAAAATTCTCCAATGCCTCGAGATAGTTTTTTATGTTGAGATAAGCCAGTCCCAGAACAAAATGCAACTCGGCATTCTGGGGGCGAAGTTCTATCGCTTTCTTAAAATTTTCAAGGGCTAAATCAAATTTGCCAGTTCTTAGATAAATAACCCCCAAGTTATAAAAAATAAATGGGCTATCTTTGGAACCCTCTGGCTCGAGCTGGATAATCTGTTTGTATTGTTTAATGGCTTGTTTCGAGGCTTTTTGGGAGGTGTATAAAAGGGCAAGTAAAAAGCGGACATATGTATCTTCAGGCTTGGACTTTAAGGTAAGTTCAAGCTCCTCAATCGCTTTGTTGTACTCCCCTTTCCAGATATAATCAATTCCTAAACGCAGATGGATAGAAGGAGAGGAGGGGTCGTAAGTTAATGCCTGCTTGTACTCTTCTATTGCCCGGGCGAGATTACCTTCATTCTCATAGAGAAGTCCCCATGTGTAATGCGTGTAGGCCTTGCTGATTTCATTTTTGGCAGGAGTAGTAGCGCATCCGAGGAGGAGAATAGTAATAAACCCCGTTAAAAGTCCCCCGCGGGCACCCCGACATATCTTCAGTGTTACTTCTAACGGAGTAAGAAATCCGATTTCTTTAATACTCACCGATATCCCTTGGCTGTTATTTCTTCTTTTTATGGCGATTTGCTCTCAACTTCTTCTTTCGCTTATGCTTATTAATCTTTTTTCTCTTCTTTTTTTTCCCGCAAGGCATATTTTCCTTTCTAAAATACTACTTCTCAAATGTTGTTTTATGCTTCTCAAAAACCACTCTTAAACTCTCGATAAACACTAACCTTCCCAATAATGCTGGAATATCATCTCGTTCCAAAAATCCTACTGGAATTTCATTCTGCCAGTCTTCCATCTTAACAAGTAATTTTTTATAAAGATAAACTGCTTCTGAACCGCCTACTCCTAAAGTAGTTCCGGTTACACAGTCATTAGCAAGATCAATCCCTAAGGCAATAGCATATCTTCTCGGTAAAAGAGTATAATCAGCCCCTGAGTCTACTACTATATTAGCTGGCAAGCAGGTTTT
>MZGK01000001.1 GCA_002085025.1 Candidatus Omnitrophica bacterium 4484_213 | reverse complement strand
GATTTGGAGACAATTTCCTTAGCCCTGACCGCCGCTGAGACCGGACATCTAGTTCTGGCAACCTTGCATACCCCGGATGCAGCGCAGACCATCGACCGAATAATTGATGTTTTCCCTCCTTACCAGCAGCAAACCATAAAGGTGCAATTAGCCGGAAGTTTAAAGGGAATAATTTCCCAGCAGTTATTACCGCGGCTTAATGGTGAAGGTCGGGTAGTGGCTACAGAGATTTTGATTAATACACCGGCCGTAGGGAATTTGATTCGCGAGCATAAGACCGAGCAAATTCCTACAGTTATCCAAACCGGTTCAAAATTGGGAATGAAGAGTATGGATAAGTCCTTAAAGGAACTTTATAAAAAGGGAATTATTAGTTATGAGGTAGCGATGTCCAAGGTTAAGAATCCCGAGGAGTTTAGGGACTTATAAACTACAAGCCACAAGCTACAAGCTACAAGCCAAAAAACAAAAAAGCCTGAAACCTGAATTATGAAACTTATCGGTTACGCCAAAAAATTTGGGGATGATGTAAATACGGATCTGATTATCTCCGGGAGATACAAATTCTCAATTACGGATATAAAGGAACTTAGCCGACACATTATGGAGGATATTCGTCCTAATTTTTATGACGAAATTAAGGGAAAGGAGATATTTATCGTTGCTGGCAGGAATTTTGGTTGCGGTTCTTCGCGTGAGCAGGCTCCTTTGGTAATAAAATCCGCCGGGGTTAAAGCGGTAATTGCCAATAGTTTTGCCCGTATTTTTTATCGTAATTCTTTTAATATTGGTTTGCCGCTGATTATCTGTGATACTGAAGAAATCAAGGAAAATGATTTTTTAGAGATGGACTTAGATAGAGGGATTTTAAAGATGGAAGATAAGCAGATGATTTTTTCACTTCCTTCTTTGATGAAAGAAATTTTAAGAGCAGGGGGAGGGATGAAGTATGCACAAGATTACCTTTATCCCCGGTGACGGGATTGGTCCGGAGATAAGCAATTTGGCTAAGAGATGCCTTGCGGCTATGGGCGTTCAGGTTGAATGGGAGGAAGTAATTGCCGGCGAAGAGGCAGTAAAGAGATTTGATACCCCTCTGCCTGATTCCACAATTCAATCGATAAGGAAAAATAAAGTAGCCATCAAGGGGCCGATTACCACTCCTGTAGGAGGGGGGTTTCGTTCAGTAAATGTCCAGATGCGCCAGGAATTAGGCCTCTATGCCTGTCTGCGTCCCTATAAGTCATTTGCGGGAACAAAATCAAGATACAGAGATATAGACTTAGTTGTTATCCGTGAGAATAGCGAGGACCTATATGCCGGGATTGAGTTTAAACAGGGCGAGGAAGATACCAGAAAAATAATTGCCGATATTCAACGCCTTAAAGGAAGTGAAGTTTCTCCGGATTCAGCCATTTCTATAAAACCCATTTCAAGATGTGCCTCTGAGAGGATTTTCCGCTTTGCCTTTGAATATGCGAAAAAGAACGGGAGAAGAAAGATTACTGCCGTGCATAAGGCAAACATAATGAAATACACAGATGGTCTATTTTTAGGGATGGGCAGAGAGATAAGCCGAGAGTATCCCGAGATTGAATTTGAAGACAGAATTGTAGACAATATGTGCATGCAATTGATTTTGAAGCCAGAGAGATATGATGTTTTGGTTCTCCCAAATCTTTATGGCGATATTATCTCTGATTTGTGCGCTGGTTTGGTCGGTGGCTTGGGAATGAGTCCAGGGGCGAACATTGGCGATGATATTGCTCTGTTTGAGCCCACGCACGGGAGTGCCCCCAAATATAAAGGAAAGAATAAAGTGAATCCTACGGCGATGCTCCTTTCAGTTGTTCTAATGTTGCGTCATTTAAAAGAAAATGCCGCCGCAGAGAGATTAGAAAAGGCAATTCAAGAGGTAATCAGAGAAGGCAAGGTAGTTACTTATGACTTAGGAGGCTCTGCCGGGACAAAAGAAATGGGAGAGGAGATAATAAAACAATGCGAAATGCAAAATTAGCAATTAGCAATGAAAAATTAAAAATCGCTATTATCGGTGCAGGGAAAGTAGGGGCGACATTGGCAATGCGGGTTGTCGAGGATAATTTAGGAGAGGTTTTTCTTTTAGACATAAATAAAGATCTTGCTCAAGGCAAGGTTCTAGATTTAAGAGACAGTTTGGCGACCTTGAATTGTGGCGGAAAAATCAATTATTGCAAGGATTATTCAGAGATTGAAGATTCGGATATAGTTGTCCTTACGGCTGGATTTTCCCGCCAGGCGGGGATGAGCAGAGAAGATTTATTAATTAAGAACAAAGAGATCATCCAAAGCATTATCCCTAGAATAAAGAAATATAACCCAAAAGCGATAATTATTGTAGTTACTAATCCCTTAGATGTACTCACTTATTTTGTCTATAAATTGAGCAAGATTTCCCGCCAGAGAATTATGGGGATGTCCGGGGTCCTCGATGCCGGGCGATTTTCTGCTCTTATCGCTGAGGAGCTGGGTGTCTCTCGACAAAATATCCAAGCAATGGTTTTAGGGATGCACGGGGATTTAATGCTTCCCCTGGTGAGATATTCTACGATTTGCGGGGTTCCTCTCAGGCAGTTATTAAGTCAAAAAAAGATTGAAGAATTAACAAAAAAAGTGCGCAGCAGGGGATCCGAGATTGTTTCTTATTTAGCAAGCAGTGCCTATTATGCTCCCTCGGCGGCTATCTTTTTGATGCTGAAAGCGATAATTAATGATGAAAAGAGGGTACTCGCTGCTTCTGCTTATTTAGATGGAGAGTATAATTTAAAAGATGTTTGTTTAGGGGTACCGGTCAAGCTCGGCAGAGATGGTGTAGAAGAAATTATTGAGTTAAAGTTGAATAAGGAGGAAAAGAGATTGCTCCAGAAATCGGCTGAGAAAGTAAGAGATGGAATTAGAAAATTGAATATCTAAATGAAGAAATTTTGCCTACTGCTTACTGCCTACTGCTTACTGTTCTCTCTTCTGCCTTCCGCTTGTTCTCTCTCGTCGGTTCAAGACAAACGCATTCTTTTAGGTACCACCGTTGAAATCAAAGCAGTTGGGCAAGATAGAGAAGAGCTTCAAAGAAAGATAAATTTAGCATTTGCCGAGATAGATAGGCTAGAAAAGATCTTTGACTTTCATAATCCGAAGAGTGAACTTTCCCGACTGAATAAAGATGCTGCTCAGCAGTCAGTAGGTGTAAGTGAGGATTTATTTTTTGTTATTAAAAAAGCAGTCGAATTCTCCGAGCTCACTGATGGGGCATTTGACCCCACTATAAACTCTCCGAATAAAGAGGCGAGTTATAAAGATATTGGCTTAAACGAGAAGAAAAGAACAATTTTTTTTAGCAGAGAAGGTCTAAAAATAGATTTAGGGGGCTGTGCAAAGGGGTATATTGTTGACCAGGTTGCTAAGGGATTGAGAGAGTCAGGAGTTAGTTCTTTCTTAATAAATGCCGGCGGAGATATAATAGCCTCAGGAAGAGAGTGGAAAATTGGCATTCAACATCCGCAAGGAAGAAATAAGATATTGCGGGTTTTAAAATTAAGAAATAAAGCGATTGCTACCTCTGGAAATTATCTTAGAAAGCACATTATCAATCCTCAAAGTAAACAAGTAGCCGAAGATAATATCTTAAGCAGCACAATTATTTCAAATAGTTGTTTAAAAAGCGATATTTTAGCTACCGCTGTATTTGTTTTGGGCAAAGATAAAGGGTTGAGGTTGATTGAGGGCTTAAAGGATGCGGAAGGGACGATAGTAGTTAAGCAAGAAGAAAGAATTGAGACTATTTTTTCTTCAGGTTTTAATGGAGGAAAGGATGAAAAGAAATAAGCCAATTTTGATAGTGTTACTTGTTTCTTTTTTTATTGTTTCTTTTGCATCGATAGGCAGACCCCAGACGAACAAGGTTAGAGAAGCAGAGAGGTGGGGTTTTCATCAGATTGTTGAGGACTTCTTTTCGGGCAAGGAGGAACCCTCGGAATGGGGAAAAGATATTGAGGAAATAAAGAAGTTTCTTTCCGCTATTTGGGCAAAGATTGCTAATTGGGACCAAATATGGCAAGGATTAGAAAGAGGAAAGTTTCCAACAGTGGAGGAATATAGCGAGGTCATTAACAGACTTTATCAAACAGGTTGGGATTATTATCAAAAGGGAGATTTTGATAAAGCAGAGAGAGAATGGAGGAAGATATTGAGCATAGACCCGAAAAACGAGAGGGCGAAATCAGCGATAAGAAGGCTCTGGAGATAAAATGACAAAGGGGTTTTTGCATTTTTTGCTTTTTGTTTTTTTCTTTTCTGCCTTTTTTGTAAGTGCCGAAGAGGTAAATAAGATTGTTGCCGTAGTAAATAACGAGGTGATTACTCAGCAGGAATTGGATTATAATCTCCTGCCTTTGTATGAACAATACAAGGCGGTTTATCAAAATAAAGATTTGGATAAAAAACTCAAGAGGGCAAAAGAGAATATTTTAGAGCAGATGATCGAGAATAAACTTATTCTTGAGGAGGCAGAGAAGAGAGGGATTAAGGCAAGTGAGGAGGAGATAGAAAAAGAAATCGCTAAAGCAAGAAAGAGATTTTCTTCCTTAGAAGAGTTTACTAAGACCTTAAGGCAAGAAAATCTTAATATTCAGAAATTGAGAGAAAGATATAAAGAACAGATTATGATTAGGAAGACAATTCAAGATTATCTTGTTAGAAAAGTAGATATTACGCCCGAAGAGATAGCCTCTTATTACGAGGAACACATTGATGATTTTACTCAACCAGAAAGAGTCAAGATAAGAATGCTCTCTTTCGAATCGAAGGATAAAGCCATAGAGACATTGAATAAATTAAGAGCAGGAGATGAGTTTAGGGACGGAGAGGTAAAATTTGTAGCAAGAGGAGAGATGGTTCCTCAAATTGATAGTGTTATCTTTAGTCTAAAAATCGGAGAGTTCTCGGGGCTGATAAAAACAGAACTTGGTTATTGTATTTTTAAGGTGGAGGGGAAACAACAAAAAGAGATAAGCAGTTTTCCAAAGGTTAGGGATAAGATTGAAAATATCTTATGGCAGAAAAAAAGCGCAGAGGAGTTTAATAAATGGATGCAAGAATTGAAAAAAGATGCCTACATTGAGATTAAGTAAAGCCACAGGCTACAAGCCACAGGCTACAAGCCACAAGAAAAAACCTGAAACCGGAAGCTTGAAGCCCCCGCCTGCCAGATGGCGGGCAGGTGTAGCCTGTAAGATTGGAATTACATTGGGCGATGCAGCCGGTATTGGACCAGAGGTAATTTTAAAGGCATTAGACGACAAAGAAGTTAAAAAACTAGGTGCGAGATTTCTAATTATTGGCGATAAAAAAGTAATCGAGAATAATTCTCATAAGTTAAATATTCCTTTACCAAAACAAGCAAACATTTTAGACCTTTCTAATATAAATTATAAATTCAGAGCAGGGAGGGTAGACAGAGAATTAGGTAGGGCGGCTGTTGAATATATTGAGAAGGGTGTCCAGCTTGCCCAGAAGAAAAAAATAGACGCCTTAGTAACTGCTCCTGTTAACAAAGAGGCGATGAATTTAGCCGGCTATGATTATCCCGGTCACACGCAATTGCTGGCAGAATTAACCGAAGTAAAAGATGTTGCGATGATGTTTGGTAGTTCTTTTTTCAATGTAGTTTTAGTGACTACTCATCTGCCACTCAGAGAAGTAAGTTCTTTATTAACTAAGCAAAGGGTTTATAAAACGATAAAATTGAGCAATGACTTTTTTAAAAAATATTTCAGAAAGAAAGCAAGGATTGGCGTTGCCGGTTTTAATCCGCACGCCGGAGAAAAGGGGCTCTTTGGCAGTGAGGAAAAGGAGATAGAAAAAGCAGTAAAAAAGGCAAGGCAAGAGGGAATGAAAATTGAAGGTCCTTTGCCGGCAGATGTGCTTTTTCATCAGGCATATTCTAAAAAATATGAGGTGGTAATAGCGATGTATCACGACCAGGGGCTTGTTCCTTTTAAGATGCTTGCCTTTGATAAGGGAGTGAATATAACCCTGGGGCTGCCAATAATCCGCACCTCTCCGGACCACGGCACTGCTTTTGACATTGCCGGAAAAGGGATTGCCAATCCCGGCTCAATGGTTGAGGCGATAAAGATGGCAGAGTTTTTATCTCAATGAACCTTCAAGCCCTTTTTGAAAAGCATAACTTCCATCCCAAGAAACGTTGGGGGCAGAATTTTTTGATTGATGAGAATATTAGACGCAAGATAATAAAAGCCGCTGATTTGCAGAGGGATGATACAATCATTGAGATTGGTCCAGGATTTGGGGTCTTGAGCGAGGAGATTTTAAAGAAGGCAAAACGGGTAATTGCCATTGAAAAAGATAAGCGGTTAGTTGAAATATTAAAGGATAGATTTGGAGATTTTCCTAATTTAGAGATTATAAACAAGGATATCTTGAAGGTTGATTTTAGAGATTTAAAGCTCGCAAAGGAAACAAAGGTAATCGGCAATCTTCCCTACTACATCACTACACCAATAATTTTCCATTTATTTAAGCAAAAAGGAGTGGTTGATTTTATTCTGATTACGGTGCAGAAGGAGGTAGGCGAGCGCCTCACAGCCAAACCTGGTAACAAGAATTATAGCATTCTCTCTGTAAAGGCAAAATTTTTTAGCCAGCCCAGAGTAGTCTTTAAAATCTCGGCAAAGTCCTTTTTTCCTGTTCCAAAGGTAGATTCTTGTCTGGCCCGATTAGATGTTTATAAAGAAAAAAAGTATTTTGTTCAAGACGGAGAGGTCTTTTTTAAGATAATTGAAGCCGCCTTTAGCCAGCGGAGAAAAACTATTCTTAATTGTTTGACAAGTAATTTTTCTTTGAGTAAGGATTTGGGCAAAAAGCTCCTTAGAGATACGAATGTAGATTTTAAGCGACGCGGAGAAACACTTACTTTGGAAGAGTTTATTAAACTAAGCAAAAATTTTGCAGAGATTAGGTTGTCTCCAGAGAGGAACCATGAGTTTAAAAACCGATGATATCAACCATATTGAAGAATTAGCCCGGATAAAATTAAGAGAAGATGAGAAAAAAGAGATTGCCGGACAGCTGAGCAAGATATTGGACTATGTCAATAAATTAAAGGATCTGCGGACCGATGATGTTAAGATTGGCTCTCTTTTTGGAAAGGGGAGGAAGCAGAATGTTTTCCGCGAGGACAAAGTCAAGAAATCATTACCTCCTCAAGAAGTGCTAAAGAATGCTCCGGAGAGAGAGGGGAACTTCTTTAAGGTTCCTAAGATTATAGATAACGATTAATAGTCCCCCAGCCCCAGAAAACCACAGGGGTTAGAAAGGGATAGCAAGGGTTAACAAGGGGTAGTAGGGGAGTTTCCCATTCCCTTTCTAAACCTTACTACCCCTTGTTAACCATGCTAACCCTTTTTCTCCTCACTGGCGTCTGGGTGACTTAATAGTTATGTTATACTGTCTAATAATAGCCGGAGGAAAAGGGAAACGGTTCTGGCCAAAGAGCCGGATAAAAAACCCTAAGCAGATGCTTTCGGTGGCTACTCGCAAAACAATGATTGAGGATACTCTCGAGAGGTTAAAACCGTTTATTGATAAGAAGAGAATTTTTGTAATTACAAATAAAGAGCAGGTTCCTACTCTGAAAAAATTAGTTCTTTTGGAGAGAAAGAAGATTATTGCTGAACCCTTATCTCGGAATACCGCCACGGCTATTGGTTTAGGAGCGGTTTTGATTAAGAAAGAGAATCCCGATGGGATAATGGTTTGCCTTCCGGCTGACCATATCATTAGAAAAAAAACAAAATTTCGTAAGGTCCTTTCCTTAGCCGCAAGCATAGCCCGCAAGGAGAACGCTTTAGTGACTATTGGTATAAAACCGAGTTATCCGGCGACAGGATATGGGTATATAAAAGTGCAAAGGGCAAAGGGCATAGGGCATAGGGCAAAAAGGGAAAAGAAAGTTTTTCAGGTAGAAAGATTTGTGGAGAAGCCGAAGAAAGAAGATGCCGAAAAGTTTTTACGAAGTGGAAATTATTTCTGGAATAGCGGAATATTTGTTTGGAGGGCTTCGGTTATCTTGGAGGCGATAAAAGAACATCTGCCCCAGCTTTATTCTGGCTTAATGAAGATCGAAGATTGCTTGAAAACAAAACAAAGGAAAGAGGTGATAAAAGAGGTCTATAAAGGCTTAAAGAGCATCTCTATTGATTATGGAGTTATGGAGAAAGCAAGAAATGTTTTTTTGATAGAAGGAGACTTTGGTTGGACAGATTTAGGTTCCTGGCGGGCGTTTTGGGAGTTTCATAAAAAGGATGAAAAAGGCAATGTCTGCCGAGGCAAATCTGTCCATATAGATACCTATAATTCCGTAATTATCGGAGACAAAGAGAGATTAACTGCCGTTTTGGGTTTGTCCAATCTGGTAGTTATCCAAACAAAGGATGCCACTTTGGTCTGTCCGCAGGATAGAACCCAGGATGTAAAACTCTTGGTTAAAGAAATAAGTAAAAGAAGAGGAATGAAAAAATTCTTGTAAAGATACACGTTGAAGCAGAAGGTATATCTACGAATTACGAATCTCTTACGAATATACGAATAAGAGGCATTTGAATTATTCGTATATTCGTATAGATTAGTAAATTCGTTGATGGCTGTAGCGTGAAGCGTTGAATATGGACTACAAAGAAACATTAAATTTACCGCAAACAAAATTCCCAATGCGGGGCAATCTTTCGCAAAAGGAACCAGAAATTGAAAAAGAGTGGCAGAATAAAGATATCTATGGTTTGCTCAGAAAAAAACAAAAAGGCAAACCTAAGTATGTCTTGCACGATGGACCTCCCTATGCCAACGGCCATATTCATATTGGTCATTCTTTGAATAAGATTTTAAAGGATATTATTCTAAAATACAAGACAATGCGTGGTTTTGATACGCCTTTTATTATCGGCTGGGATTGTCATGGTTTACCCGTAGAGCATCAATTATTCAAGCAACTAAAAATAGACAAAGACCAGATTAGTCAGCATGATTTCCGCGTAAAGGCAAAGGACTATGCCCAAAGGTTTGTCCGAATTCAAAAAGAAGAATTTAAGCGATTGGGAGTATTCGCTGATTGGGAGAATTCTTATCTTACAATGGATAAGGGATACGAATTTAAAATTATCCAGGCGTTTAATAGATTATTTAAGCGAGGCTATATCTATCGGGAACTGAAACCTGTTTATTGGTGTCCGAATTGTCAAACCGCTTTAGCCGAGGCAGAGGTGGAATATAAGGATGCTTCCTCACCGTCTGTCTATGTGAAGTTTAAGCTACAAGCCTCTACCCCTTCCCCTCTACCCCTTCCCCTCTACCCCTTTCCCTCTTTTGTTGTTTGGACTACTACTCCCTGGACACTACCGGCAAATGTGGCTGTGGCTCTTCACCCACAGGCAGAATATGCCTTTGTAAAAACTGCAAAGCGCAAAGAGCAAAGCGTAAACCAAGAAGAGGTTTTGATTATTGCTAAGGCTTTGGTGGGGCAAGTAATGCAGAAGGCGGGGATAAAGGATTATGAGATTATCAAAACCCTAAAGGGTGAAGAACTCAAGGGATTAGAGTGCCGACATCCTTGGATAGAGAGAGACTCAAAGGTGGTGTTGGCTGATTTTGTAGATTTGAAGCAGGGAACGGGTTGTGTGCACATTGCTCCCGGACACGGTATAGAGGATTATGAAGTAGGCCTGAAGTATAAACTGCCGATTATCAGTCCAGTGGATGAAAAAGGAAGGTTCGCCGATGATGTCCAATTTTTTAAAGGGATGGATGTTTTTTCTGCTAACAAAGAGATAGTTAAAAAACTCCAACGAGAAGAGATGCTTTTGCCGGTTGAAGAAGAGATTGAGCATTCCTATCCTCATTGCTGGCGGTGCAAAAAAGAGGTTATCTTTCGGGCAACTAAGCAGTGGTTTATGAAGGTTGACCATTTTAATCTGAGAGAAAAATCTATAAGTTTTACTAATAATCAAATAGATTGGATTCCCGCTTGGGGAAAGAAGAGAATGGCAAATATGCTTCTCTTCAGGCCTGATTGGTGTCTGTCGCGGCAGAGATACTGGGGCGTGCCTATTCCTGTATTTTATTGTGCCAACTGTGGGAGGGAGTTAGTCAATGAGGAGGTTTTAGATAGTGTAGAGGAGTTAGTAAAAAAAGAGGGAATTGAGGGTTGGTTCAATCGCTCTGTTGAGGAAATTCTGCCTCGGGATATAACCTGTAAGGAGTGCGGCGGCAAGCAGTTTATCCCGTTAGAGAAACCTATGAAACAAAGTAAGGGCAGTGTTCGCAGTGTTGCAGAGCGAGCAAAGGGTTCTCTAAGGGGGTTTATCAAAGGGGAGGATATTTTAGATGTCTGGTTTGACTCCGGGATAAGCCACTATGCAGTTTTAGAGGACTCAGGAGATTTAACTTATCCCGCTGATTTATATTTAGAAGGCAGCGACCAACATCGGGGTTGGTTTCAATCTTCTTTATTAACCGGTGTAGCCCTCAAGGGTAGTTCGCCTTTTAAGGCAGTGCTTACTCACGGATTTGTAGTTGATGGTGAAGGAAAGAAGATGTCCAAATCCCTGGGCAATGTTATTTCTCCTCAGGAGATAATCCAAGAGAATGGAGCAGATATTTTGCGTTTATGGGTAGCTTCAGCCGACTACAATGAGGATATCAAACTTTCTTCTTCTATCTTGGATACTACGGTTCAATCCTATCGACGGATTCGAAATACGCTGCGTTTTCTACTATCTAATCTATTTGATTTTGATCATCAAAAAAATAGAATAGAATATAGTAAACTGATGGAAATAGATAAATGGGCACTGGGAGAGAGCGAGATTTTGCTGAGAGAGGTTACAGCCGCTTATGAGGAATTTCAGTTTTACAAGGTCTGCCAATTGCTTCAGAATTTCTGTGCGATAAAAATGAGTGCCCTCTATCTGGATATTCTCAAGGACCGTTTGTATACCTTTGCTAAGGATTCATCAGAACGACGTGCCGCGCAGACCGTGCTTTATCAAATTTTATTGACCTTAACTAAGATAATTGCTCCTATTTTATGTTTTACTGCTGAGGAGGTTTGGAAGTATATTCCGGGGATAAAAGAAGAAAGCGTGCATCTTTGTTCCTGGCCCAAGTTAGAAAAGAAGGTAGATAAACAATTAAAAGGGAAATGGGATAGACTCTTTGAGATTAGAAACAAGGTTTGTGAGAGATTGGAAGAAAAGAGGTTTGAAAAGGAAATCGGTAGCCCCCTCGAGGCAAAGGTTGTTTTAAAAGTGGGGAATGAAAACTTGAAAAATTTTTTATTAGAAAGCAAAAAGGATTTACCCTCTATCTTTGTTGTTTCTCAAGTAGAAGTCAAAGAAGGAGAGAAGGATTTAGAAGTTGCTGTTGAACATGCGAGGGGCAATAAGTGCGCTCGCTGCTGGAATTATTCCGAGAGTGTGGGCAAAGATAAGAGGTATCCGGATTTATGTGAGAGGTGCGTGGGAGTGATGCACGCCACACGCTGCAAGCTACAAACTAAAAGAGAAAATGATGATGAATAAAAGACCTGTTGGCGTAACTATATTAGGTTGGTCTGAGATTGTAATGGATGGACTTATCCTTTTATTGTGTTCTATTGGCGTTATTCTTTCTTTAAGTGTTACCCAAGAAGATTTCTTTCGCCTTACTCCTTTTATGAATAGAAATACAGTTTATAGATCTGCTCTTCAAACATTCATTTTTTATGTTCCAGGGATAATAGCCGGTATATCAGTATTAAAAACCAAAGAATGGGGAAGAAAATTGATTGTTATCTTAAATATATTTTGGTTAACAATGGTTTTGTTGCCAAAAGCATATGGTATTTTTGAATTTATCAGAATGAACGGAACAAAATATCTATCAAATTTTATAATGGGTTCTTTTAAGATAACGACTTTTCTTACTATTTGTATCTATATATGTTTTATCTATTATTTTACTCGCCCTACAGTAAAAGCGTGGTTTAAAAAAGAGCAATAGAGCAACAGAATAAAGAGTTCTTGCCAAGGATGATAAATTATGAAAATAAAGCATTTCTCTGATACTGATACCGCTCTTGTGGAATTTGCCGATAAATTGGTTCAAGAGACGCGTGAAATATCGGAAGATATCGGAAGTTGTCCGAAGCGAAACTTCGGACACTTCGGACAAAGAATATTAATTTTTGCAAGCAAGGTGCCCAAGTTGTGTAGTTGACAATAGATTACAAGTTACAGGTTGCAAGCTAAAGAATTTCTGCTAATTATGCTTTTATCTTCAGCCCCGAAACTTCGGGGCTTTGGCTCTCGCCTGCAAGTATAATTAGGGGCAACTTCTCTAGCAGGTATTATCAAGAACAGTTTCTCTATCGTTCTTATAAGGAATTGCCCCTATAAGGATTTGGCGAGTAAGGCAACGAAGTATTGCGAAGCAAGTAAGGAGGCAATTATGCGTTCGGATTTGATGAAAAAGGGGATAAAAAGAGCACCGCATCGCTCTTTGTTTAAGGCAATGGGTTATACAGATGAGGAATTAAACCGGCCGATTATCGGAGTAGTGAATTCAGCCAATGAACTGATTCCCGGGCATATCCATTTAGATAGGATTACCCAGGCGGCAAAGGATGGAGTGCGTATGGCGGGGGGTACACCGATGGAGTTTCCAGTTATCGGTGTCTGCGACGGGATTGCAATGAATCACTTGGGGATGAAATACTCTCTGCCTTCGCGCGAGCTGATTGCCGATTCTATCGAGACAGTGGCAAAGGCCTGCCCCTTTGACGGCTTGGTTTTAGTAACTAATTGCGATAAGATTGTTCCCGGGATGCTGATGGCTGCCTTGCGAATAAATATCCCGGCAATAATAATCAGCGGTGGACCAATGCTTGCTGGTTTTTTACATGGCCAAAGTATAGACCTCATCTCTGTATTTGAAGGAGTGGGGAAACTTGCGGCTAACAAAATCAATAAAAAGGAATTAAAGGAGTTAGAAGATGAAGGCTGTCCTGGCGCGGGTTCTTGCTCGGGGATGTTCACCGCTAACTCAATGAACTGCTTGAGCGAGGCCTTGGGGATGGCTCTGCCCGGTAATGGGACTATTCCGGCGGTCAGCGCTAAGAGGATGAGATTAGCAAAGATGGCCGGGATGAAGATAATGGAACTCGTGGCAGAAAATATAAAGCCGCGCGATATTGGGACACTTCCCGCATTTGAGAATGCTCTAACTGTAGAGATGGCTCTGGGTAGTTCAACCAATACTGTTTTGCATCTGCCAGCAATTGCCAACGAAGCCGGGATTAAATTGGATTTGGAACTCTTTAATAAGGTGAGTAAAAAGACCCCTAATCTTTGTCGCCTTTCCCCGGCTGGAAAACACCACTTAGAGGATTTAGACCGCGCCGGCGGAATTCCGGCAGTAATGGCAGAATTGAGCAAAAAAGGATTGGTGAGGAAGAATCTAATTACAGTAACAGGTAAAAGAGTTGGTGAGAATATAAAGAACAAAAGAATATTGGATAGAGAAGTCATCCGTCCGATAAGCAATCCTTATAGCCGAGAAGGCGGGATTGCTATTTTGCGAGGGAACTTAGCCCCTGAGGGAGCGGTAGTAAAGCAATCCGCAGTGGATAAAACAATGCTTAGGCATAGAGGGGAAGCCCGAGTTTTTGACAGCGAAGAGGAAGCAATGAAGGCAATCATAAATAGAAGGATTAACAAAGGCGATGTAGTGGTTATCCGCTATGAGGGACCCAAAGGTGGTCCGGGAATGCAGGAGATGCTTTCGCCAACATCGGCTATTGCTGGTATTGGATTAGACAAAGATGTTGCTTTGCTGACTGATGGAAGGTTCTCCGGAGGAACACGCGGAGCCTCTATTGGGCATATCTCTCCGGAGGCCGCTGAAGGTGGTCCGATTGCCATTGTTCGGAATGGCGATATTATCGAGATTGACATTCCCAATAAAAAGTTGACTCTGGAGCTTTCGCCGCAGGAAATAGAAGAGCGCTTAAGAAAATGGAAGCGTCCCCCAGCAAAGATAAAACAGGGTTATCTTTATCGCTATGCCCAAAGGGTGAGCTCGGCAGGAAAGGGGGCAGTCTTTAGGGATAGTGAGGGTTAGTAAGGGGTAGCAGGGGTTAGCAAAGGGGGCTAGAATTTACCTTACTGCTTTCTCCATTCTCTTTTATTCTAACCCTTTCTATCCCTTATTGCCCTTACTAACCCTTTTAGCGACACAACCCGAGCCTTAAGATAAACAATGTTAAAGAACATTCGCAAAATTCTTTTAACCACTCTCACCAACATCGGAGATGCGGTTTTAACGCTTCCCGTGGCTTTGGTATTAAAAGAGAGATTCCCTTCTGCCCAATTGGATGTTCTGGTAGGCCCGCGGGCGCAAGGACTCTTTAGGAAAATTCCTTATTTTCGTCAAACGATTATTTACGACAAGAGAATTATTTTGTCGGAGAAGATTAAATTGGTTTTAAAGTTGAGAAAGGAAAAATATGATTTGATAGTTGACCTCCGACATAGCCTTTTTCCTCTGCTTATCGGGGCAAGGTACCACACTCCTTTGTTGTTTAGAGTACCTGAACAAATCAGGCACAAAAGGGATTTTCATCTCTGTAAGTTGAAACTCAGTGGCGTAGATTTTACCCCGTTAGAAAGCCCTACCCCTCCGTGGGCGGGGAAAGGATGTTTACCCCGCACCAATTCTTGGTGCGGGGCTTATTAAGAAAGGACGGGGTTAAAGCCCCGCCTTTTCTAACAGGGGTTACTAATTTTTCTTTTGGCAATCCCTTGGGAATTAGCTCTGTTGAGGAGAGAAGAATAGATGAGTTGCTCGCAGACAAGGGGATTTACCCAGAAGACAAACTGATTGTTTTAGCCCCCGGGCAAGAGACAAGAAAAAAAGATGGGGCCCAGAGAACTTTGCCTGTTTAGTCGATAAGTTGACAGAGCAAGGAAAGGTAATTTTAGTCGGCGGTGAGGAAGAAAAGGGAGTTATTAATGAGGTTATTTCTTTAACTGCAGAGGAGCCTTTGCGATTAGATGGCGAGATAGATTTAAAAGAACTGGCTGTGTTGTTGAAGATATGCGCTCTTTTTATCGGTAACGACAGCGCCCCGATGCAGATAGCAAGCTTATTAAGAACTCCTACTATTGGAATTTTTGGACCTACAGATGTCCAGAGATTTAAGCCTTTGGGCAAGAAAAGCAGAGTAATAAAAAATGGTTCCTCTATGAATTCGGTTAAACCAGAAGAGGTATTAGAGGCGGCAAGAGAACTATTGAGAAATTCACCCTGTTAAATCTCCGACATTGCCTCGAGGGAGCGATGAAGCCGCTATTAACAGGATAAAAAATGCAAAATGCAAAATTGACAATTCAGCCCAACAAAGCAAAATTTTCTGCTTCGCTACTAACCTCATTAGTAGAGCATTTCCCGAAAGCGAAGATTTTAGTAATCGGTGATTTTATTCTTGACCAGTTTATTTGGGGAGATGTCTCGCGCATCTCACCAGAAGCCCCTATCCCGGTGGTTTTTGTGGAGAAAAAGACATTTATGCTCGGAGGGGCGCTGAATGTGGTGAACAATATCCATTCCCTGGGAGCAAAGGTTTATCCCTGTGGGGTGGTTGGCAAGGACAGTTATGGTCAGATTTTACTTAGGGAGTTAAAAAAAAGGAAGATTGAGATCGGAGGAGTAGTGATTGATAAAGAAAGGCCAACGACCCTTAAGACGCGGATAATTGCCCGCCATCAGCAGGTTGTGCGGGTTGACGAAGAAAAAACTACTCCTCTTAGCCAGAATGATTTTTGCCAATTTTTGGACTATATTAAGAAAAAGATTCGTGAGGTAGACCTGGTTTTAATTGAGGACTATGGTAAAGGAGTGGTTGTCCCTGCTCTTTTGGAGGAGGTAATCAAATTAAGCAGATTATATGACAAAATGATTACAGTTGACCCTAAAGAGGAGCATTTTTCCTATTACGAGGGGGTCAGTGCGATTACTCCTAATTATCAGGAGGCGCTAAAGGCAGTCCAGAGTTTGTGTCCTCGCTTAAGAAAGGATAATTTAGAAGACATTGGGAAAAAACTTCTCCAAAGATTGAAATGCAAGGCAGTACTGATTACTTTGGGAGAAAAGGGGATGTGTTTGTTTGAGAAAGGGAAGATTGCCCGTATTCCTACCGTTGCTCAAGATGTTTTTGATGTCTCCGGAGCTGGCGATACAGTAATTGCAGTTTTTTCTCTGGCTCTTTGCGCCGGAGCGACAATGCAAGAGGCGGCACATATCTCTAATTATGCTGCCGGTATTGTAGTAGGCAAAGTAGGAATTTCCGCAGTGACGCAGGAGGAACTGAAAGAGAAAATAGGCTACAAGTCAGAAAATAAAGAATCTGAAGCTTGAAGCCTGCAGCCTGAGGCTTGAGTATGAAAGCCATTGGCATAATTCCGGCACGGTTAAAATCAACAAGGTTTCCTGAAAAAATAATCGCCAATCTTTTGGGTAAACCGCTGATTCAGTGGGTCTATGAGGAGGCAAAGGAATCTCGCTATTTAGAGGACTTGCTTGTCGCCGCTGATGAGCAAAAAATAGTAGATGTAGTTCAAAATTTTGGTGGAAAAGCAGTTTTGACTTCTAAAGAGCATAAAAATGGTACTGAGCGAGCCGCAGAAGTAGCCGCTTCTTTAGACGCAGATATAATTGTAAATATTCAGGGGGATGAGCCGCTAATCAGTCCTCTTTCTCTTGACAATTTGGTGTCTGCTTTCTATAATAATAGTGTTGAAGTAGCCACCTTGATTTATCCTATTCAGGATAAACAAGAATTAAAAGACTCTAATATTGTAAAAGTAGTTATTGACAAAGATAATTTTGCCCTTTATTTTTCCCGGGCAGAGATTCCTTATTTTTACCCCCTTGGAAGTAATCCGCCAGCCAGCCCCGTAGCCCCCGATGAACGTCGGGTTGGTATCCGGGGGATGGTTGCCCCCGCTGGACATCGGGGGACTTCTGAGAGCTTCTACAAACACATCGGCGTTTATGCTTACAGAAAGGATTTCCTGCTTTTATTCAATCAGCTTCCTTATTCTAAATTAGAAAAAGCCGAAAGGTTAGAGCAATTGCGCATCTTAGAAAATGGTTACAAAATAAAAGCAGTTCTTGCCGAGAATGATTCCATAAGCGTGGATACAGAGGAGGATTTGAGGAAAGTGGAAGAAATTTTATGCAGGCGAAATGGTCTACAGAGTGATAATTGAAAAACACTGTCCGAAGTTTCGCTTCGGACAGAATCTTCGGAAATAAAAGCGTCCCGACTTCGTCGGGACTATCCTCAGCCCGTCTACGCTAAGGCTTCGCCGGGCTTCGGCTCTCGCCCTGCACCAGAACGGTTCAGGGCTCGCTTTGCGAGAAAGGAAAGGAGGGAATCAAAAAATGAGTAAGGTAATCGGTATTGATTTAGGGACAACAAATTCTTGTGTTGCGGTTTTAGAGGGAGGAAAGCCAGTGGTAATTCCCAATGCCGAGGGTTTACGCACAACCCCTTCGGTAGTGGCTTTTCCTAAAACAGGAGAGATATTAGTTGGCCAGATTGCCAAGAGGCAGGCAATTACCAACTCCGAAAATACGGTCTTTTCTATCAAAAGGTTTATGGGCAGAAGACACAGGGAGGTGGCCGAAGAGGAGAAGATAGTTCCTTATAAGATTGTTGAAGACAATAAAGGGAATGTAAAGGTAAAGGCGAGGGATAAGGAATATACCCCTCCCGAGATTTCCGCCTTTATCCTCCAGAAGATGAAAGAGACCGCTGAGAGTTACTTAGGCAGCAAAGTAACCAAGGCAGTAATTACAGTGCCGGCATATTTTAATGATAGTCAACGTCAAGCCACCAAGGACGCTGGCGAGATTGCAGGGCTTGAGGTTTTGCGAATTATCAACGAACCTACGGCGGCTTCTTTGGCCTATGGTTTGGATAAAAAGAAGAACGAGAAGATTGCCGTATTTGATTTAGGCGGCGGAACGTTTGATATTTCTATTTTAGAGATTGGCGAGGGTGTTTTTGAGGTAAAGGCAACAAATGGGGATACCCATTTAGGTGGTGATAACTTCGACCAGATGGTTATCGATTGGTTGGCTGAGGAATTTAAAAAGCAGGAGGGGATAGATTTACGCGAAGATAAAATGGCTTTGCAGCGCTTGAAAGAAGCGGCTGAGAAAGCAAAATGCGAACTCTCTACTACAATGCAGACCGATATCAACCTTCCCTTTATTACTGCCGATAGCAGCGGGCCTAAGCATCTAACGCTTACATTAACGCGGGCAAAATTAGAGCAGTTAGTCAGCGATTTGATTGAAAGAACAGTGGAACCGTGCAAGCAGGCATTAGCCGATGCCAAACTTTCTGCTGATGATATTAATGAGGTAATCTTAGTAGGCGGACAGACCAGAATGCCGGCGGTTCAGGAGGTAGCCAAAAGGCTCTTCCATAAAGAGCCGCATAAGGGAGTGAATCCCGATGAGGTAGTAGCCGTAGGGGCGGCTATTCAGGGCGGAGTTCTTGCCGGAGACGCCGGGGTTAAGGATGTACTTTTGCTTGATGTTACACCTCTCTCTTTAGGCATAGAGACCCTAGGTGGAGTGTTTACTAAATTAATAGAAAAAAATACCACCATCCCCACCAAGAAAACCCAGATATTCTCTACCGCCGCTGATAACCAGACCGCTGTTTCTATCCATGTCTTGCAGGGGGAGCGCCCGATGGCCGCTGATAATCGCACCCTGGGTAGATTTGACCTGATTGGTATTCCCCCCGCTCCCCGCGGGATTCCCCAGATTGAGGTGAGTTTTGATATCGATGCCAATGGGATTATGCATGTTTCGGCAAAGGATTTGGGTACCGGCAAGGAGCAAAAGATTCGCATCGAATCCTCCAGCGGGTTATCTAAAGAAGAGATAGAGAGAATGAAGAAGGAAGCCGAGGCCCACGCTGCGGAGGATGAGAAGAAAAAAGGCTTAATTGAGGCAAGAAATCGCCTGGATAGTTTGATTTATACAAGTGAAAAGTCCCTTAAGGAAGCAGGGGATAAGGTTTCTCCGGCCGATAAGGAAAAGATAGAAACGGCAATAAAAAAGGCAAGGGAGGCTCTCAAAAGCGATGATATAGATAAGATAAATAAAACCACTGAAGAGCTTACTCAGGCTTCGCACAAGTTAGCTGAGGAGTTGTATAAGAAAGCTTCTCAGCAATCTACTACTCAGCAAAGCGAAGATAAATCCGGGAAGAAGGAAAATGTTGTTGATGCCGAGGTAGTGGATGAGGAAACATCCTCTAAAAAGAAGGATGTTTGATTGCAGCGATTAAGAGCCGATTACCGCGATAACCTTTGGCCCAGCGGGCACAAGTTAAAATTCGATGGAAAATCCCTGCCTGCGGCAGGCAGAGCTGAATTTACCCAGCACTAATTTTTCAAGATGCTTAACCGCAGCCCTAAACCAGATGGTTTAAGGCACAGCAGAAAATTAGTGCTGGGCCTTACTGTGCACAGCAATTTATATTTCAGCCGAAGGGTGATCCGCCTCTGGCGGACACTGCGTTCCGTAAGTTGCGTGCTTATTAAAAATGAGAAAGAGAGAGAAAGAAGAAGAGGAAAGATTTTTGGACATCACTGCCAATATGGAGGGTAATCTTTCTTTCAATGACCCTGTGAACTTGCGTATCAATGGAGAGTTTAAAGGGAATCTAACTACCAAAGGAAGATTGGTTATTGGCGAAAAGGCAGTAGTCAATGCCGGGATTAACGGAGAAGAGATTAGTGTTGCCGGAAAGCTCACCGGCAATGTGAAGGCAAGTAAGAAGCTTAAAATTTTATCCTCGGGACAGGTAAACGGCGATGTGCAGACGCCTGTTGTCTCTATTGATGAGGGTGGAATTCTCCAGGGCAGATGTCAGATGTTGTTTGATTTTCCAGAAAAGGAAACTTTTAAAAATGAGAAACTAATGAGTTTAAAGGAGTTGGCTGAATATTTAGAGTTAGACCTGAATGTAGTCGAAAAATGGGCGGTGAACAAAAAGATTCCGGCAGTAAGGAAGAATGGCGAATGGGTATTTGAGAAAGAGAGAATTGATAAATGGGTAAGCGAGGAGAAAGCAGGGGTATAAGTCATCCAGCACTTACAGTGCTGAATGAGAAATTCCAATATCCAAATCCCAAACAAATCACAATGACCGAAATCCCAATGACCCAAACAAAGAATGACAAAAGAATGCTTTTAAGGAGTTGTTTTGGTATTGTAATTTGGTGCTTGGGATTTGGTGTTTCTCAACTTTGGCTTAGCCAAAGTTGAATTAAGATGCCCAGCGGGTTATTGAGCTTTAATCAATCTTTAGAATATTTAGGAATAACCAAACAGGAGTTAAAAAAACTGATTCGCCAGAAAAAAATTATTCCCTATAGAATAGGAGGCACTTATTTAAGATTTAAAAAAGAGGACCTCGATGTTTTAAGGAGTCATTTAGAAAGAAAAATAAGAAAGACATATTGGTTAGATCAGCCTCCTGAGAAATCAGCACTTTCAGAGAGGCTTGCCGATTTTTGGTATTTCAATAATTTGTATATTTTTTCAGCGGTAATTATTTTAGTCTTGTTGGTGATAATTTTTAGATAACATTTATTGAGAAGGTCCTTCGCCCCGAAAGCTTTCGGGACTCAGGATCAACGCCTTCAGTGAATTTGGGGCTGTAGCGCAGTGGGAGCGCGCCTGGCTGGCAGCCAGTAGGTCGTGGGTTCAAATCCCACCAGCTCCACCATTCCTTTTTCGCGAAGCGAGAGCCGACGAGTACGCGAGCAAAGCGAGCAAGCGAGGAGGATATAAAGGTTTGCGAAAGCAAACTTTCGCTGCTCCATTTTCCTTTTCGCCGAAGGCGATATCAAGGGTTGACCGAAGGATAAATATAATTTGAGCCTAAATTCTCCCCTATAAAAAAAGAACCCCGCAGAGTTGCGGGATTCTTTTTTAATCTTACTGGTTTAATCTTACTGGAATGGATTTACTTTTTTTTCTTTGTTCCCTTTTTCTTTGTGGTCTTTTTCTTTGTTGCTTTTTTCTTCGTGGCTTTTTTCTTTGCCATTTTTCACCTCCTTTCCTTCCTCGCGAAACGAGAGCCGAAGTTCCCCGAAGGGGAACTGAGGATAGAAGGTTTGCGGAAACAAACCTTCGTTACCCATTTTCCTTTCTCGCCAGAGGCGAGAGCCTGCGAAATGAGCGAAGAGAATGGAGCAGGATAGTTAAGAAATTTGTTTCGTTCATTTCACTAAAATAATTTTCTGCGTTGACAAAAAATTTTTTATACCATAAAATAAAAGATGCTAATCCCGTTAGGAACTTTATCACAAAAAATTTTCAAGGATTGCCTAACTGGTAACTTTTTAACACATTTTTATATTCTTGTCAAGCATTTTCTAACAGCCTCAAGTATTTTTAAATTTTTTTCTAAAAAAATTTTGCCGGAGTGGTGAAATTGGTAGACGCACGGGACTCAAAATCCCGCGTCCGCAAGGACATGTCGGTTCGAATCCGACCTCCGGCACCAATTTTTACTCCGCAAAAATTGATTTTGAGGAAGCGACTAAAGAGAGCTTCCGAAGAACCTGAGATGTGCTTCGGACACTTCCAGAGGTCGTGTTCTCAGGATCAAATTTTTCTTCGAAAAATTTGGAAATGCAAAACAAAATGCAAAACCAAAAAATCACCGTTCCGATAATCAAAAGCAGAAAAAAGGAAAATAAAAAAATCACAATGCTCACCGCTTATGGTTATCCATTAGCGAAGTTAATTGATGAAGTGGGCGTTGATATAATTTTAGTAGGAGATTCTTTGGGAATGGTAAGCTTGGGTTATGAGTCTACGATTCCAGTAACAATGAGCGAGATGTTGCATCATATTAAAGCAGTGAGGAGAGCAACAAGATTCTCTTTGTTAGCAGGGGATATGCCCTTCGGTTCTTATAATACCTTTCCTCAGGCAATAAAAAATGCGACAAAATTTATGAAAGCCGGCTGCGAAGCCGTAAAAATGGAAGGAGGAAGAGAGATTAGAGATATAATAGAGGGGCTAACAAAACGCGGGATTCCGGTGATCGGGCATTTGGGGCTGACTCCTCAAAGGATTTCTGAGTTTGGTGGATTTAAAATACAGGGAAGGGGCAAAGAAAGTGCCGAGAAAATTTCTGAAGATGCTTTTTTATTACAGCAAGCCGGTGCATTTAGTATAGTTCTGGAATGCATCCCCAGAGAGTTAGCGAAATTGATTACTGAGAAGTTAAAAATTCCTACTATTGGTATTGGAGCCGGAAAATATTGCGATGGCCAGGTATTAGTTACTCAGGATTTATTAGGATTTAATGAATGGACTCCTAAGTTTGTAAAGAAATATACCAACCTTTCAGAGATAATTTTAAAGGCGCTAAGGGATTATAAAGAAGAGGTTATGGCAAATAAATTTCCCGCTGAGGAACATAGTTATGAATGAAACTACAATTTAGCGAGGTCCACCCTGTTAAATCCCGCAAAGTGGGAATTTCGCCTTTGGTAAAATTATTTAAGAGGGTGAAAGCCAAAGCTAAATTGTTTAGTTGAACCTACCCCCTCACCAATTTTCTAAGATATTTAAACAAAACAGAAATTGGTGTGGGGATTCAATGCAACCATACGATTTAGTTTCCTTGCCCCGATACTATCGCCTTCGGCGAGCCAGGGGGCAGGCAGTTGCCTAAGTCGTGGTGTCATCGAGGAGGAGTAAGATATGCTAAAAATTCGTCTTACGCGGATAGGAAAAAAGAAAAACCCTTTTTATCGCATTGTGGTTTGTGATTCGCTGGCACCCCGCGATGGAAAGTTTATTGAAAGAATCGGGGAGTATAATGTTCTACACAACCCACCTTTAGCAAAGGTAGATAAGGAAAGGGCAGTTTATTGGTTAAGCAAGGGAGCGCAAGTTTCTCCCGCAGTAAAAAACATTTTCACTAAACAAGGGGTTCTATGAAAATCGGAATTATTGGCTGTGGAAATATGGGAGAGGCAATTATAAAAGGGCAAAGGGCAAAAAGCAGAGAGCAAAGCTTAATTGCTTCTGATAAGAGTAAAAAAAGAAGGGATTATATTAGAAAAAGATGTCATATTTCTGTAATTAAGAGCAACATTAAATTAGCAAAGAATTCTGATGTAGTTATTCTGGCAATAAAACCGCAAGACATGGAGGAAGTTTTGAGTGAAATTGCCTACTGCCTACTCCCTACTCCCTACTGCCCATTATTCATCTCCATTGCCGCCGGGATTTCTACATCCTTCATTGAAAGTTTTTTCAAATCAAAAGTGGGCCCCGTTAGAAGTAACTCTCGCATAGGGCCCCGAGGTAAGCAGGGTGGTGTCAATGGGAGAGATGATAGAGATAGAAGAAAAATATTTGAATCTAATTACTGCTTTAAGCGGGAGCGGTCCGGCTTATTTTTTCTATATTGTTGAGCAGTTAATCAAGGCAGGAGTTTCTTCAGGATTAGAAAAGAAAATATCGGAAAGATTAGCTATTCAAACAGGACTGGGTTCTTTAAGGATGCTTGCTCAAGGCAGAGATGCCGAAGAGTTACGAAAGAAAGTAACTTCTAAAGGCGGCACCACAGAAGCCGCTTTTAGAGTATTCCAAAAGAGGAAAATGGCTCAGATTTTTGCTGAGGCGATTAGGACGGCGGTGAGGAAAGCAGAGGAATTAGAACAGTGAAGATTCAAAGTTTAATCTCCGAAAGAAGAATAAAGAGAAAAGTAAAAGAATTGGCGGAGGAAATTTCCTGGGACTGCAGAAATAAAGATCTATTGTTGTTGGGGATCTTAAAAGGTTCGTTTGTTTTTCTTGCCGACTTAATGCGGACCCTGGAGATACCGGCAGAATGCGACTTTTTAAAGGTGAGAAGTTATGCCGGAGACAAAAGTTCAGGAAAGATAAGGATTGACTTTTTACCCTCTCTTAAAAAGAGAGATGTTTTGCTGGTAGAGGATATTATAGACACCGGCTTAACAATCAATTCAATAAAAGAGGAAATAAAAAAACAAAAGCCAAGGAGTTTAAAACTTTGTTCTCTGCTCAATAAACCTGCTCGCCGTAAGCAAAAAGTAAAGATAGATTATTTAGGATTTGAGGTTCCCGATAAATTCGTTGTCGGATACGGATTGGATTACGAAGAGAAATTCAGAAATCTGCCTTATGTGGGAATTTACCCTGTTAAATAATTCGCCTCGGCGAATTCCGCCAAAGGCGGATTTAACAGGGTGAAGAAAAATAAGCCACAGGCTAAAAAGATGAGAAAAATCAGTCAGGAGAAATGGTTTGTAGAAGGGATTTGTTGTGGGTTTAAAAATTAAAATTTTGCTTGGCGCTCTAATTGCAGGATTTGTTTTCTGGAATAATTCAGCATTAGCAGAGTTGCCAATGAAAGTAATTGAAGAAAGAAATTCAAAAGCAAAAGAGATTTTGGTCGGCACTGTTTTGGGTATTTATAATGCCCCCGCGAATTGGGTTTATCCGCATCAAGATACAGACAAATTAAAATACTTTAATTTAAAAATAAAAGAAGTTCAAAAAACAAGTTCGGGATTGAAAGTAGGGGATATTACAAAAATAGTGTTTGTCCAATATGGGACAGAAGCCGGTATTGCGATAGGAACGACTCCAGTTAAAGTTAAGCTATTCCAAAGAATAAAAATTTATGCAAATGCAACGGATTTAGGAAATAACATTTTTGAAGCAGTTATTGATGGACGCTCTATTGAGCCTTTAGATAGATCCCATAGGAGTGATAAATGAAACAAACAAAATTAGATAACGGTTTAAGGATAGTCAGTCATTTTATGCCTGCTCGGAATTCGGTAAGTTTAGGCCTTTGGGTAAGTGTAGGTGGGAGGTATGAAAAAGAGGAAGAGAGTGGGATAAGTCATTTTATTGAGCACATTGTATTCAAAGGCACAAAGAAGAGAACTTGCACACAGATAAAGCAAGCAATTGAAGGAGTGGGTGGAAACCTCAATGCCTTTACGGGAGAGGAGTTCACTACTTTTTTAACCAAGATTCCTTATAGATACTTTCGGCGCGGATTAGATGTTTTAAGCGATATGGTATTAGAGCCTTTGTTAAAAGAAGAGGATATTCAACGCGAGAAGATTGTTATCTGCGAAGAGATAAAGATGTATCTGGATTTGCCGATGCATTATGTTCACTTCTTGCTGAGTCAACTCCTCTGGCCCAATCATCCCCTGGGGAGGTTTTTAGCCGGCAGTATTGAGAGCGTTCAAAAAATTGATAAAGAAAAAATTTTGCAATATCATAAGAGACATTATTTTCCTCAGAACATCGTTATTGCCGCCGCTGGAAATATTGAGCATAAGGATATAGTTGAGCAATGCCAGGAGGTCTTTTCCAATTTACAGAATAAAGATAAGGAGAGTTTTTTACCTGCACTAGATGAGCAAAAGAAATCACAGTTTAATTTTTTTTCTAAACAGACCGCCCAGAGCCATCTTTGCTTAGGTTTTCCCTCTTTTCCACGCAGCCATCCTCAGCGTTATGTTTTGAAGATTTTGGATATAATTTTGGGGGCAAATATGAGTTCGCGCCTCTATCAGGAGGTCCGCGAGAAGAGAGGTTTGGCTTATGAGATTGGTTCGCAGACCCAGGAGTTCCAGGACAGCGGGCTTTTTTCTATTAGCGCCGGGGTGGAGAATAAAAATTTAGAAGGAACGCTCAAGGTGATTAAAGATGAGTTAGAAAGGATAAAAGAAGAAGTAGCAGAAGAAGAGGAAATCGAGCGAGCAAAGGAATTCTTCCGCGGGCAGTTGTTGCTCGGGCTGGAGAGCACCAATAATTATATGTTAGCAATGGGTGAAGAATTAAGCAGTTTAGACAGATTGTTTTCTCCCGAGGAAATTTTAAAGCAGATTGATAGGATTGACAGCAGGGATTTGAAGGAAGTAAGCAGACAGATTTTTAAAAGGGAAAAATTGAATTTAGCGGTGATTGGGGATATACAAGAAAAAAGCATAGAGAGAATCAAAACCAATCTTTTTTAATTTCTACAGTTTGTGAACCACAAACTAATAGGCTGCAAGCCACAGGCCACAGGCTCCAGGTTAGAAATAAAAAAGCCTGAAGCTTGTAGCCTGAAGCCTGCAGCGTGGAACTATGCCCAAGTTTAAAATTGCTCCCAGTATTTTATCGGCTAACTTTGCCGATTTGAGAGGTGAGTTAAGAAAAATTAGTAATGCTGATTTGGTGCATATTGATGTGATGGATGGGCATTTTGTACCCAATATTACCTTTGGGCCTCTGGTGGTGAAGACGGTAAAGAAAGAAGCGGCTATTCCTCTGGATGTGCATCTGATGATTGAGGAGCCGACAAAGTTTATCTCTGATTTTATCTCTGCCGGTGCTGATTTAGTCAGTGTTCACATCGAGGCGGCTAAAGAGAAAAGCTTAGAGATTATTGGACAGATTAAATCTTTGAGAGCAAGGGCAGGTATTGCCTTAAATCCTCAGACGCCTCTCTCGGCAGTAGAAGACATAATTTCAGAGGTTGATTTCGTTTTGCTCATGAGTGTTCAGCCGGGGTTTGCCGGGCAGAGATTCAGAGAAGAGGTTATTCCCAAGATTAAACAACTGAGAAGGGAGTGGAAAGGGGATATCGAGGTAGATGGGGGGATTAATAGAGAAAATTACAGGGATGTTATTCAGGCAGGGGCGAATATATTAGTAGCCGCTTCGGCTATCTTTTCGGAGGCCTGCCGAGAAGGAAAAGAGCCCCAGGTGATAATCAAGGAGATGAAAGATGAAGGCAATAAAGTTTGGCACTGATGGCTGGCGAGGAGAGATTAGCAGAGATTTTACTTTTGAGAATGTAGAGCTTGTTGCTCAGGCAATTGCAGATTATTTTACCCGCTCCCCGCTCCCCGCTCCCCGCTCCCCGCAAGTTATCGTTGGTTATGATACCCGTTTTTTATCGCGTGAGTTTGCCCAGACTGTGAGCCGTGTTTTAGTTGCCAATGATATAAAGGTTATTTTAAGTAATCAATACTGTCCTACTCCTACTTTGAGCCGGGCGATTGTAACTAAGAAGGCGAGAGCGGGGATTATGATTACCGCCAGCCATAATCCTTATTATTTTAATGGAATAAAGATAAAGGGCGATTTTGGCGGTTCGGTAGAATCAGATGTTACCGAAGAGATAGAGAATTTGCTGGGGAAAAATAGGCCCAAAATTTTGAGCTGGGAAGAATGCAAGGAATCAAAGAATTTAGAGGTTGCCAACTTTTTGCCCGATTATAAAAAATCTATCAAATCTTATATTGATTTCAGATTGCTAAGATCAAGTAAGAAAAAGTGGAAGGTTCTAGTAGACTCAATGTTCGGCACCGGCAATGGCATAATCGAGGATTTATTAAAGGAGACAAATATCAAAGTAACTACTATCCATAGTGAGCAAAATCCTTTATTCCCGAGAATAAATCCTGAGCCGATTCCCAAAAATTTGAAAGAAGCCGCAAGGCTCCTGAAGAATGGCGACTATGATTTAGCAGTGATAACCGACGGAGACGCCGACCGCATCGGTGCTCTGCGTCCGGATGGAAAATTCATTACCCCCTCTCTGATTCTCTCTTTAACCCTGCTCCATTTCTTGAAGTATAGAAGATGGAGGGGCGGGGTGGTAAAGACCATCTCTTCTTCTTCCTTAATTGATAAGATTACTCAGAGATACAATTTAAAATTGTGGGAAACGCCTATTGGTTTTAAGCACATTTGCGCTTTGATGCGTAAAGAAGATATCTTAATCGGCGGAGAAGAATCCGGGGGGATTGGCTATAAGAATTATCTCTTTGAACGCGATGGGATTCTTTCAGCGCTTTTGCTCACTGAAGTGCTTTGTGCCGAAAAGAGGGGAATTTTAGGGATTATTAAGGATATAGAGAAAGAATTTGGCAGATTTCGCTACGACCGGATTGATATTCATTATCCCGAAGAAAAAAAGAAAGGACTGATGGCGAATTTGAAAAAAAATCCACCCTCGAGATTAATCGGTAAGAGAGTAGTAGAGATTAAGAAATATGATGGTGTAAAACTTATCTGCAGTGATGGTTCCTGGCTTCTATTGCGGCTTTCAGGCACAGAGCCAATCTTGAGAATCTATGCTGAGGCAGGAAGCGAAAAAGAGGCAGAGAGGCTCCTTGGAGAAGGGAAGAAAATTGCTTATAGAACATGAAAGTTATAATCTTAGCTGCCGGCTATGGAACGCGCCTTTATCCTTTAACCAAAGAAAAACCAAAGGCTTTATTGTTAGTTAAAGATAAGCCGATTTTAGAATACATTTTGAAGAAACTTTATCTGCTCATAGTAGATGAGATTTTTATTATCTCTAATAAGAAATTTTTTCCTCAGTTTCAGGAGTGGTTTAGGAAATATGGTTCTTTCTACAAGAAGAAGATTAAATTATTGCATAACGATTCCACATCTCTCGAAGACCGCTTGGGAGCGGTCGGAGATATTGATTTTGTTATCCAGAGAAAAAGGATAAGAGATGATTTATTAGTAATCGGTGCTGACAACCTTTTTTCTTTCTCTCTCGGGCCCTTTTTAAAATTTGCCCGAAGAAAGAGCCCGGCCAATTCTATTATTGTTAACAGAGCCAAAGATAAACAGGCGCTAAAAAGGTTTGGTATAGTAAAATTAGATAGCCGTAATAAAATTATAGATTTTCAAGAAAAGCCCCGCCTTCGTCCGCCTGAGGCGGACTACGGCGGGCAGGCCCGCCAGCCAGAGGGCGCTTTAATTTCCACCTGTATCTATTTCTTTCCTGCCCAGAAGATTTCTTTAATTAACCAATATTTAAAAGAAGACAAGAGGTCAGCGGACAGTTCAGGAGGCTATATCAAATGGCTTTCTCAAAACGATACGGTTTATGGTTTTATTACCCGCGGAAGATGGTTTGATATTGGCAGTATAGATGAATATTCTTTTGTTAACCACACATTTTAATGTTGGCGGGATTAGTAAGTATTTAGTCAATCTTTCTCGTGGACTCATTCAAAAAGGACACAATGTAGTTATTGCCTCCTCGCCCGGAGATTTTATCTCCACCTTAGATAAAAGAGTATCTTTCTTCCCTCTGAATATTAAAACAAAAAGTGAACTCAGCCCGAAGATATTTCTTGCTTTTCCTGAATTGATAAAATTAGTGAGACAAAGAAAGATAGAAATAATTCACGCTCAGACGCGGGTTAGCCAAGTGCTTGCTTTTTATCTCTCTAAGGTCAGCGGTATTCCTTATTTAAGCACATCACACGGCTTTTTTAAACCCCGCTTAGGAAGGAGATTGTTTCCTTGTTGGGGAGAAAGAGTGATTGCCATTAGCCAGCCGGTAAAAGAACATTTGATAAGGGATTTCAAAACAGAACCCTTTAAGATCGTTTTAATCCCTAATGGCGTCCGGATTAAAGATGATTTATCTCTGCCCGATTTTCGAGTAGGGCGAAGAAAATATGGATTAAAAGAAGAGGTAGATGTCATTGGTTTTATGGGGCGTCTCTCTCCGGTGAAGGGAATAAAGTATCTAATTATGGCGATGTCTCATGTCCTGAAAACTAAACCCAATGCTCAATTGATTATTGTCGGTGAGGGTAAAATCAAGCAGGAATTAAAAAATTTAACTAAAGAGTTAGGTATTGTTAATAGTGTCTTTTTTTTAGGCACGATTGCCAATACGTTTAGGTCTTTCGCTCTTGGAGGCAATGGCAATGGCTAAGCCGGTAATTGGCTCAGAAGTGGGAGGGATCCTGGATGTTATTCAGAAAGAAGAAAATGGATTGCTTGTTTCTCCTGGTGATGCCCGGGAGTTAAGCAAGGCAATTATTGAACTTTTAGATAACAAAGAAAAAGCCAGAGAGATGGGTAAAAAGGCAAGGGAAACGGTCAGGACAAAAAGGTTGAAAAATATAACTATGGAAATTAGGAAGATCCTTATTATTCATCCCAACTGGCGGGGGGATGTTTTGTTTTCTACGGCTCTTGTTCGGGCATTAAAGGATAGATTTCCCCGGGCATCTATTTGCTCTTTGATTGTTTCCTGCTGTAAGGAAATTTTAGAAAGAAATCCAGATATTGATGAGCTTATTTTCCAACCCCGGACAAAGGGATTAAAGAATTTTTTAAGAGGTTTTAAACTTGTTTTTTTATTGAGAAGAAAGAGGTTTGATGTTGCTTTTTTGCTTACTCCTTCTTTTAGTCGTTCTCTGTTTCTGTTTTTAGCCGGTATCCCTTTGCGGGTGGGGTATAAAAAAAACAGAAAGTCAATATTCCTGAATAAAAAGGTTGACCTCCCTATAGGAGATAGGCACCGGGCCGAGCATTTTTTAGGTCTCGCTTATTTTTTAGGGATAAAGAAAGAGAAGGATTATCATTTTTTTATCTCCCTGGAAGATGAGCAATGGGCAGATGATTTTCTAAACAAGAACAGAATAGATAAGAAGGACTTTTTGGTTATTCTGAATCCCGGCGGGAACTGGGAATTAAAGAGATGGCCCGCGAAAAGTTTTGCTCTTTTGGGGGATAAACTTATCCAAGAGTATAAGGCAAAGATAATAATCAGCGGTAGCGAGGAGGATAGAGAATTAGCGGAAAGGATTTCCTCTTTGATGCAGGCTAAACCTATTTTAGCTGCCGGAAAGACAACCCTAAAGCAATTAGGGGCATTATTTAAAAAAGCAAACTTAGTAATTGCTAACGATTCTGGACCAATGCACATTGCTGTGGCTTTGGGCTCTCCAGTAATCGCTTTGTTTGGACCAACATCCTCGCAAATAACCGGTCCTTATAGCCAGCGAAAAAATTGGAGAGTAATTCAAAAGAATGTTGGTTGCCCCTTGCCCTGCTATAATCTCAACTGTTCACAAAAATGATGGATGAACTTCATAATTTATTGTGTCGGATTTTCAATTCGCTACTGATTACACAGATTGAAACCAGATTACAGCGATTTTGCAACGAGAACTTAACCCTGTTAGAAATTCCTAAAGTCGTAGAAACTTAACTCGTAGAAATTTATTCGCTACATTTGTAAATTGCTATATCTGCAATATTTCTAACGGGGTTAATCTGTGTAATCGGCATTTAATCGCCGTAATCATATGCCGAGTGAAAGGAGGCATATTTTACTTGACAACTCCAAAGATATATGTGAAATGGAATTATGTATACCAAATTGATTAACCGCCTGAAGACAAAATAAAAATAGCCGAGGCTTTTGGGTAGATTTATCATTGCTGAATCAACAAAAAGTTAAATCAGATCTTATTTTGAGATCCCTAAAATTTCAGAGGTTGGAAAGTGTGCATCGATGAGAGAATTCGTTAAGACTGACAGAAGAAGAGATCTTGAGGAGTAAACTGATTAAAAAAAGAAAGAATGTAAGTTGAAGGAGGTAAAAGAGGCTTTTGGGAAGCGAAAGAAAAAGGCGCGATAGGTGAAGAAGAGCGGAAGGAGTGATTATGGCTATCAAGGATATCGAAAGTTCCCCTTCTTTAGAGAAGTGGAAGGGGTTATACGAATCAGCAATAGGATTTAAAGAGATAACACCCTGGAATTGGATGTGGGATTCAAATTTGTTTGGTGTTCAAAATCCGCGAGATGGTGAGATTGGCTACTGCTGTGTTTTAGGCAGAGGTGGCGAAGTTTTTGGCCTTGCCGTTTACTTGGGAACAGAGGCCTGGAGGGTTATTTGAGGACGCAGGAAGGTAATGCTGAGTCTGAAGGCAATGACTTGTTGCATAGCCAGAGGTGCCTGCTCGTTTCATTTGAAGAAAAAAAGGATTTACAAAAAGCGGATTTAGAGATAATAAAAAAATTAGAGCTTAGATTCAAGGGCAAAGATGCCTGGCCACTTTTCAGAAGTTACCAGCCAGGGTATTATCCATGGTATTTAAACAATGATGAAGCCAAGTTCCTGAAGATTTGCCTCGAGCAGGCAAAGGATGTTTCTCTGCGGTTTAAAAAGGACCCCAATCTTTTTGAGGCACTTCAATCACAAAGTTTTTTTGTAAGGGTTCAGAAGAAATCAGGCGCCGCGCAAGGATGGAAGGATACCTGGTGTAAACCTGCTCCCTTGAAAAGAATAGTGATAATGGCGAGAACTACTGATGAACAACGCCTGCAAGCTATAATAAAATAATCATCTCGTCAAAGGCGGGTTTAGGAGGTAGATTTCTTTTACGCCCCGGCATACATTGCCAAAAAGGTAAACGGCCATATTTCCCTTTGGCGTTATTATTTATAGACAGCAACTCATATTTTATCCTCAACGGGCAACCACTCCTCATAAATACCGCCTAGAGCTCTGTGAGCAGTTTTTAAAAACAATGGAAAAAACAAAGATTATCCCTGAGGAGATATGGGTGCGAGAGGAAGAAATATTTTTCTTTCTGAAGTCCTTTAGCGCACCTCTGGGATTAAGATACGCTTAGTGGAGAGGTTTAAGGCGGTGAACGATGTGCGCAAACATATGTCTAACTTTTTTAGCAAGCCAAGGCAATATTGAGAAAAGAATGCCAAAATGGGTAAAGAAAAATATGATGATGCGCCGGAGACCAAGCGGACGGACAGAGTAGCAGATAATCCATAGCATAATGCGGATGGCGAGTAGCGAGGAAAATTGACATAAATAAACAAGTGTGTTAAAATAATTGCTGCTATGAGTGAAAAGGAAAAAAAGATAATTGAAGAAAAGAAGAAGGATATTAAGAGAAAAAAGAGAGTTTCTCTATCAAAAAAGTTGGCCGAGTGCACTGATTCACTGTTGAGACTGCGGGCAGAGTTTGAGAATAGTCGTAAGCGATTAGAGAGGGAAAAAGCAGAGTTTGCAAAATACGCCAACTATGAGTTGATTAGAGAGCTTCTCGTGGTATTAGATAACTTTGGACACGCTCTGAAGAGTCTGGGCGGACACGATAAGAAAGTGGCGGAGGGAATTGAGATAATCTATAACCAATTTAGGAACATCCTGGAAAAAGAGGGCTTAGAGAGAATAAAAACCAAGGGAGAAAAATTTGACCCCCGTATTCATCATGCGGTAATGCAGGAGGAATCTAATGAGCATTCAGAGGATACAGTGATTGAAGAAATACAGCCAGGGTATAGGTTTAGAGGGAAGTTAATTAGGGCAGCAATGGTGAAGGTGGCTAAAAATGTCCGAATGACGCAATCTGAATGAGGAACTAAAAATGCTCAAATGACTAAATGCAAATGACGAAAATTTGTCATTTCTCATTAGGTAATTCATCATTTCTTTTATTTGTTATTCGTTATTTGCTAATTCGTCATTTTTGTATACTCTATGCAAACAAAAGAAGTTAAAATAAACAACTTGGTGATTGGCGGCAATAATCCGTTGGTTCTCATTGGTGGGCCGTGCGTGATTGAAAAGAGAGAAGATTGCTTTGAGACTGCTGAAAGAATAAAAGAAATTTGTCAGCAAAATGGTATTCTTTTTATCTTTAAATCCAGTTATGACAAGGCAAACAGAAGTTCGCTTGATTCTTATCGCGGGCCGGGAATAAAAGAGGGCCTAAGGATACTCTCTGAAATTAAGCAGAGATTTGAACTACCAGTTTTAAGCGATGTGCATTCGGTTGCTGAAGTTGAAGAGGCGCAAGAGGTTTTGGATGTTATTCAAATTCCCGCTTTTCTCTGTCGCCAGACAGATTTAGTCTTGGCTGCTGGAAGGACAGGGAAGGTAGTGAATGTAAAAAAGGGGCAGTTTCTTGCCCCTCAGGATGTCCTAAACATCGTTAAAAAGATAGAAAGCACCAATAATAGAAATATTTTAATTACGGAGAGGGGGACATCATTTGGTTATCATAATTTGGTTAGTGACTTAAGAGCCCTTCCAATAATGCGCGAATTCGGCTATCCTGTAATCTATGATGCTACACATAGTGTACAATTGCCTGGTGAGGGAGGAAAGACCTCTGGCGGAGAAAGGAGATTTGTCTCTAGTTTGGCTCGCGCAGCAGTGGCGATGGGCTGTGACGGTTTATTTTTAGAGGTTCATCCTGTACCAGACAAAGCGTTATGCGACGGGCCTAATATGATTGACTTTGTAGAGTTGGAGAGATTACTGCCAGCAGTAAAGGAAATAAATGAGGTTATTAAGAATTTATCTATGAATAACTAATCTATTCCGAATATACAAATAATATGCCTTTTTATTCGTAAATTCTAAGGTATTCGTAATTCGTTGGGTTTATCGTGCTTTATCTTTTTCTCTCTTTCCTTATCTCTTATTTGTTGGGCTCTTTTCCCACTGCTTATGTTTATGGCAGGATAAGTAAGGGAATAGATATTCGCAACTACGGGAGCAAAAATATCGGGGCAACAAATACCCTGAGGGTTTTGGGTAAAAAAGCAGGGTTAATTGTTCTTGTTATTGATTTAATAAAAGGATTGACTGCGGTTCTTTTTATTGCCTATCTTTTTTATTATTACTCCTCAAATCCGATAAATTTATTATTTTTCAGAATTTCATCCGGATGCGGGGTAGTTGCCGGACACATTTATTCTCTGTTTCTGAAATTTAAGGGTGGGAAAGGGGTGGCTACAAGCGTGGGTGTCTTGTTGGGAATAGTACCCTTGGCTGCATTTTCTGCTTTTACTGTCTGGCTACTTTTCTTTTTTTTATTTGGTTATGTTTCCTTAGCCTCGATTTGTGCAAGTTTGTTTCTTCCCGTGTTTATTATCTTATTCTACCCGGCAAATCCCCATTTTTTAGCCCTAATTTTGTTTGCTCTCACTATTTCTCTCTGGATAATTTTTGTTTGCTCTCACTATTTCTCTCTGGATAATTATAAAGCATAGAGAAAATATTAATAGATTGGTTTCCCGAAAGGAAGATAAAATTTTCCAAAAGTCATTTTTAAAAGGAGGTTAATCCTGTTAAATGCTGTTTTAAAAGGAGGTTAATCCTGTTAAATGCTGCTTTGTGACAATCCCGATAAATCGGGATTATTTAACAGGGTAAGGTTATAATGATGAGCGAAATTGAAGAGATGAATTTTGAAAAGTTATTAGAAGAAGAGGAACAGAAATGGGATAGGATAAAAGAGAGGGAACTTGTGCGAGGGAAGATAGTTAAAATTACCCCCGAGGAGATATTTGTGGATATCGGCTATAAATCTGAAGGGGTGATTTCTAAGGAGGAGTTTTCTCATCCCGAAGAATTGAAGCTTGGCGATGAGGTAGAGCTCTTTTTGCAATGTAAACAGGATAGAGAAGGTTGTGTAGTTCTTTCCAAGAAAGAAGCGGAGAGGTTCAAGAATTGGCGGGAGATTACCAAAAAGTATAAAGTGGGTGACTTGATTGAAGGCGAGGCGATTCGGGCAATCCGCGGAGGATTGATTGTAGATGTGGGTGTAGAGGCCTTTATTCCCTCCCCTTTGCTCTCTCCGAAGTACTTTCGTAACCCTACTCAATTAATAAAGCAAAGACAGAAGTTTAAAATTGTTCAGATGGATAAAGAAGGAAATATTATCCTTTCTCAACAGGGAGTAGCTCAGGAAGAGAAGAGAAGCAAAAGAGCAAAATTGTTGAATGAGTTAAAAAAAGGAGAGAAAGTAAAGGGGGTAATCAAAAGTATCACTGATTTTGGGGCATTTATAGATTTAGGCGGCATAGATGGTTTGTTGCATATCACCGATATAACCTGGGGGAGAATTTCCCACCCCTCAGAGATGCTTGCTGTAGGCGATGAAGTGGAAGTGGTGGTCTTAAACGTGGATAAACAAAAGGGAAGGGTTTCTTTGGGATTAAAACAGAAGACTCCCAGCCCCTGGGAGGAAATAGATAAGAAATATCCTGTAGGAACAAAGGTGAAGGGGAAGGTGACCAATATCAAGCCGTATGGAATATTTTTGGAATTAGAAAAGGGCGTAGAGGGGCTGGTGCATATCTCTGAGGTCTCCTGGACAAGAAGAATCAGCCATTTAGAGGAAATGTTCGCTATTGGTGACCTTGTAGAAGCAGTAATTTTGAATTTAGATAAGCAGAACTATCGCCTTGGTTTAGGGATAAAGCAATTGGAGGAAGACCCTTGGATAAAGATTGCTGATAAATATCCTGTAGGTTCAAAGGTGAAAAGAAAGATACACAATCTCACCGATTATGGGGCATTTTTAGAGTTAGAACCAGGGATTGACGGTTTAATTCATGTTTCAGATATCTCCTATGAGAGGATATCTCACCCCCAGGATGTTTTAAAAAAGGGGCAAGAAGTAGAAGCTGTTGTTCTCTCGGTAGAGCCGGAGAAGAGAAAGATTCGACTGGGATTGAAGCAACTTAAAAAAGATGAGTCACAATCCACAAACTCCAAGCCAGAAGTCAAAAACAAAAAAACCGGAAACCTACAGCCTAAAAATGAGTCTTCAGGAAGAGATAAAAATTTTTAAGAAGGGGATTAGCGAGATAATTTCTGACGGAGATTTGCGAACTCGTTTAAAAGAAGCGCGGAGAGAAAATAGGCCTCTGCGCATCAAGTATGGGGTTGACCCTTCTGCTCCTGATATTCATTTAGGTCATACTGTTCCTTTACACAAACTAAGCCAACTCCAGGATTTAGGACACCAGATTATCTTTGTCATTGGCGATTTTACGGCCCAGATTGGCGATCCCAGCGGAACTCTGAAGAAACGAAAGCAACTCTCTGAAAAAGAAGTTCGACAAAACGCCAGGACATATTGTAGTCAGATATTCAGGATTTTAGATGAGCAAAGAACAGAGGTAGTATTCAACAGTGAGTGGTTTAACAAAATGCATCTAAAGGATTTTCTTCGGCTTTCTTCTTATTCTACCGTAGCCCAAACCCTAGCAAGAGCTGATTTTAAAGAAAGGTTTGATAAAAATATAGACATTAGTATTATGGAATTTTTTTATCCCTTGCTTCAAGCTTATGATTCTGTAGTTTTAGATAGCGATTTGGAGATCGGTGGGACCGACCAGAAATTTAATCTTTTATTGGCAAGAGAACTCCAGCGAGATTACGGTAAGAGGTCCCAGATAATTATTACTCTACCTTTATTAGTAGGTACTGATGGTGTGCGCAAGATGAGCAAGAGTTTTAATAATACTATTGGTATTAATGAACCGGCTAATCAGATTTATGGTAAGTTGATGTCCTTGAGCGATGAGGTTGCTACAGAGTATTTGAATATCTTTGCTTCTCTCTTGAATTGGGAATTTTCCTTCTCCGAAATAAATTCTAAAGAAAAAAAATCAGAGTTAGCAAAAAGGTTTGTTAGTCAATACTATAATAAGAAAGTAGCTGAGGAGGTTGCTCAGGAGTTTGAACTTATTTTCAAGCAAAAAAGAGCACCTGTTGATATCCCTTGCGTTGAAGTTCCCCCTGAAGAAACAAAACAGAAAAAGATTTGGATAGTTCGGCTTTTGCAGTTAACCAACCTTGCAAATAGCGGTGGAGAAGCGCGGAGATTGATAAAAGGTGGTGCTGTATTTATAGATAATCATAGATGCGAAGATACAGATTTAGAGATATCTAAAAAAGAGGGTATCTTAAAGGTGGGACGAAGATTTTGCCGTTATAAAATGAGATATTGCTGAAGGATTCAGAATTTTCTGAGAGGGCTTGACTCCGTTAGAAATTCGTTGACAAAACGGTTTTTTCGTTTATTCTATATAAGAAGATTAGATTATAACAAAATTTCTAAAGGGCTTGACAAATAGGATATTTTGTGCTATCATCAAGGTGATTGCAGCGAGTTTTAATAGATAATTTCGTAATCATTTTAATTGTTGCAATTAAACTGCTGAGCGTAGCGAAGCGGTCATGTTCTTTGAGAATTAGGCACAAGCCAACAATTTTGAGAGTTTGATCCTGGCTCAGAACGAACGCTGGCGGCGTGGATTAGGCATGCAAGTCGTACGGTCCAGCACTAATTTTCGCAAGAAAATTAGTGCTGGGTAGTGGCAAAAGGGTGAGTAATGAATGAGTAACCTGCCTTTGAGTTTGGAATAACTCCGAGAAATCGGGGCTAATACCAAATATTGTCCCTTGGCATATCGTCAGGTGATGAAAGGTGGCTTAATTCCGAGCAATCGGGATGCTATCGCTCAAAGAGGGGCTCATTTCCTATTAGCTTGTTGGTAGGGTAATGGCCTACCAAGGCGATGATGGGTAGCTGGTCTGAGAGGATGGTCAGCCACACTGGGACTGAGACACTGCCCAGACTCCTACGGGAGGCTGCAGTCGAGAATCTTTCGCAATGCCCGCAAGGGTGACGAAGCGACGC
>MZGK01000051.1 GCA_002085025.1 Candidatus Omnitrophica bacterium 4484_213 | reverse complement strand
TTTCAATCCATTAAATATTTATCAATTGCTCTGGCTGCAGCTCTTCCTTCTGAAATTGCCAAGACAATAAGTGATTGACCACGTCTTGTATCGCCGGCAGAAAACATTCCCTTGATAGAGGTTTGATAATTCTGGTCGGTTTTAACATTACCGCTGGCATCTAGTTCTGTTTCCAATTCAGCAAGTAATCCCTTGTGCTCTGGATGAATAAACCCGATGGCAAGGATTGCCAAGTCGGCATCAATCTCAAATTCACTGCCGGCAATCTCGCGTATCTGCGGACGACCGCGCTCATTCTTTTTGCTAAACTCTACTTTTAAACAAGAAATTTTTTTAAGATACCCTTCTTCACCAATAAACTTTTTCGTCAAAACCGACCATAATCGTTCTCCACCTTCTTCGTGGCTGGTTGATGTTTTCAAAATTAGCGGATACATCGGCCATGGATACTCTTCTGAACGAAATTCGGCTGGCTTGGGCATAATTTCAATCTGGACAATAGAGCTTGCTCCTTGACGATTAGCCAAACCGACACAATCGGCGCCAGTATCGCCACCACCAATTACTACGACTTTTTTACCATTTGCATCAATTAATTTATCGTCGGCTATTTTTTTACCTTCAATCCTCTTATTTGCCTGGATTAAATAATCCATTGCAAAATGGATTCCTTTTAGATTTCTTCCTTCAATGTTTAAGTCTCGTGGAACTCGTGAGCCGATTGCTAAACAAAGTGCGTCAAATTCTTTGTTCAATTTTGAGACATTATAATCTGTCCCCACCTCTACACCAGCAACAAATTCAATCCCTTCTTTTTCTAAAATTTTAAGACGGCGATCAATAACCCATTTCTCCAATTTAAAATCGGGAATACCATAACGCAGGATTCCACCAATTTTATCGTCTCTTTCAAAAACTACTACTTTGTGCCCGGCTTTGTTAAGTTGGTCAGCAACGGAAAGCCCTGCCGGGCCAGAACCGATAACAGCAATCTTTTTATTTGTGCGATTCTTAGGAGGATTCGATTTAACAAAATTATTTTTAAATGCGTATTCAATAATTGCCAATTCGTTCTCTCTTATTGTGACCGGATCATCGTTTACGTCTAAAACGCAGGCGTATTCACAGAAAGCCGGGCACAGTCGGCCAGTAATCTCGGGGAAATTATTGGTTGCTTGAAGAAGTTTAAAAGCTTTCTTCCACTGCCCGGCAAACATAAAGTCATTCCACTCGGGGATAAAGTTCGCCAAAGGACAACTCCAATGGCAAAAAGGTGTACCGCAATCCATGCACCGCGACGCCTGCTCCTGAGAATGTCTATACGATGGTAAAAAATTAACCTCGTTGTAATCAGACTGGTCTATATTGGTAACCTTGTCTCTCAATTTTTAAAAAACCTTTTAGTTCACCCATTTATATTTCTTATAAATTTTCTTCTTTTGGTTCTCTCTTTTTGTTTTATTCTTCCCCTACTTCTTCTGCAAATTCTAATTTCTCTTTTATTTTCCTGCCTTCCAAAATTCGCTTATATTCAAGAGGCATCACTTTAACAAATCTTTTGATTTCATAATCAAAATTGTCTAAAACCTTTTTGGCAATGGTGCTACAAGTATATCGCAGGTGCTCGGAAAGCAATTGATTGATAGTTGCTTTATCATCTTTGTCGAGTTCTTCTAATTCAATCATCGCCATATTGCATCTATTTTTGAAATCGGCGATATCACAAATTTCGTTAGAAATAAGGTAGACATAAGCAATGCCACCAGACATCCCAGCAGCAAAGTTCCTGCCGATTTTTCCCAAGATAATTACCCTTCCGCCGGTCATATACTCACAACCGTGATCGCCTACCCCCTCAACCACAGCGCGAAGACCGGAATTTCTTATACAAAATCTCTCTCCGGCAACTCCGCGAATATATGCCTCGCCAGATATTGCTCCGTAAAAGGTCGTGTTGCCAATTATAATGTTCTCTTCTGGTTTATAGTTAACTTTCTTGCCCGGATAAATAATAATTTTTCCTCCCGAAATACCCTTACCGATATAATCATTTGCTAAACCTTCCAATTCAAAGATTATTCCTTTTGCCAAAAATGCCCCAAAGCTCTGTCCAGCAACCCCATTAAATTTACAATAGATTGTATCCTTTGGCAATCCTTTCTCACCATATCTTTTACAAACCTCACCACTCAACATTGCTCCGATTGTTCTATCTACATTTTTAATTTCTAATTCTATTTTAACAAATTCAGCTTTTTCTAAAGCCAATTTCGCAAGTTTAATCAACTTTCTATCCAAAACTTTGTCAGTATTGTGATTTTGTTTAGTTGTACAATATGCGCTAATTGTTTTAGGAACGCGTGGTTTGGACAAAATCTTTGAATAATCAATATCGTTCGCCTTCCAAGGAATAATCTCGTAGTTCACTTCTAACAATTCGGTTCTGCCAATCATTTCATCAATCTTTTTTATTCCTAATTCTGCCATAATCTCACGCAATTCCTGAGCGACAAAATAAAAATAATTTATTAGATGCTCTGGCGAACCTCTAAATCTTTGTTGAAGTATTTCATCTTGGGTGGCAATCCCTATAGAACAACTGTTAAGATAGCAATTTCTTTCCATCACACAGCCAAGAACAATCAAAGAAGAGGTGCAAAAACCATATTCTTCGGCTCCTAAAAGAGCAGCAATAGCTACATCTCTGCCAGTGCACATCTGGCCATCTGTTCGTAGACGCACCCTGCCTCTCAAATCGTTTAACACCAGGGTTTGATGTGTTTCAGACAATCCTAACTCCCAAGGCAAACCGGCGTGACGGATAGAACTCTTGGGAGAAGCTCCAGTACCTCCGCCTCCTCCAGAAATCAGAATTGCATCAGCATGCCCCTTTACCACCCCAGCGGCGATTGTGCCAACACCAATCTCGGAGACCAATTTCACGCTTATCTTGGCGCGAGGATTGACATTTTTCAGGTCAAAAATCAACTGCGCCAAATCTTCAATTGAGTAGATATCATGATGAGGTGGAGGTGAAATCAAAGTTACCCCCGGAGTTGTCCAACGGGTACGTGCAATTATTTCACTTACTTTGTGTCCAGGGAGTTGACCTCCTTCACCCGGCTTTGCCCCTTGGGCAATTTTTATCTGCAATTCATCGGCATTAATTAGATAATTAGTGGTTACTCCAAACCTACCCGAAGCAACCTCTTTTATAGCGCTACGGGCAGAATCGCCATTAGAAAGAGGTTTAAATCTTGCCGGATCTTCTCCTCCTTCTCCGGTATTTGATTTTCCTCCAAGACGATTCATCGCAATAGCCAAAAACTCATGAGCAGACTTGCTTATAGAACCAAAGCTCATAGCCGCAACCACAAAACGTTGGACAATTTTTTCGATTGGCTCTACTTGATTAATAGGTATAGATTTTGATTGTTTGAATTTAAGCAAACTACGCAAAGTTGTCGGATTTGCCGATTGATTGTTTATCCCGTTAGAAATACCTGCAGAAGGTAAAATAGACACCTGCGATATCTTATTTTTAACGGGATTTATTAACTCGGCAAACTCTTTATATTTTTTATAATCATTTTTTCTTGCTGCTTGTTGTAAAGCGGTAATGCTCTCGGGATTCCATAAGTGAAATTCACCGTCTTTTTTCCATTGATACATCCCTCCTGTCGCTAAATAGGGAAACCCAATCTCCCGCTCGGGATAAGCATCTTGATGCCTCAAGATGCTTTCTTTAGTAATTATCTGAAAGTCGGCTCCGCCAATTACAGTTTCATAGGCAAGATAGGGATTGATACAATCTGCGCCATAGCCAAATAAAATAGCAAAATGCTGGGTCTCTCTCGGCTCTCCGCTTTCTACAATTATTCCAATTTGAGTTCGCAGTTCTTCTCGAACTAAATGATGATGCACTGCTCCCGTGGCTAACAGAACCGGTAAAGTGGCAAACTCTTTGTTAACTCCGCGGTCGGTTAAGATAATAAAAGAATAGCCATGTTTTATGGCTGAAGTAGCTTCAACGCATATTCTCTCAAGTGTTTTTAAAAAATTCTTTTTATTATCAGCTCTAAAAAGGATAGAAATTGTCTTTGTCTTAAATCCTTTTTGTTTGATGTTGCTGATTTTGGCTAAATCTTCATTGGTTAAAATCGGGTGTTTTACCCTTAATTTATGAGCGTGTTCTGGTGTCTCATCCAATATATTCTTCTGAGGACCGATAAAACTCTCCAGGGACATCACAAGTTCTTCTCTTATCGGGTCAATTGCAGGATTGGTGACCTGGGCAAAGAGTTGTTTGAAATAGTCATAAAGCAGACGCGGTTTTCTGGATAAAACTGCCAATGGCACATCATCTCCCATTGAACCAGTTGGCTCTTTTCCGTCTTGCGCCATTGGTTTTATTAGCATTCTTAAATCCTCACGCGAATATCCAAATGCCTTAAGTAGAGTAATTAACTCCTCTTTTTCTCTAACTTTTTCTCCTCTTCCGGAAAGCTCATCAATATCTACCATATTTTTCTTTATCCACAGTCCATAAGGTTTTCTTGAAGAAACCATTTGTTTTATCTCTTTGTCATCTATAATTCTTTCCTCTTCGGTATCAATATAGAAGATCTTCCCCGGTTCAAGCCTACCAGATGAAACAATACTCTCCGGTTTTATATCCAAAACCCCAACCTCGGATGCCATTACTACAAGATCATCCTTGGTTATAATATATCGGGAAGGACGCAAGCCATTTCTATCCAGCACCGCTCCAATGTGTATCCCATCAGTAAAAGCAATGGACGCCGGACCGTCCCAGGGCTCTATAAAACAACCGTGATAGCGATAGAAATCACGTACCTTCTCATCTATTAAATCGTTGTTTTCCCAAGCCGCAGGAATGAGCATCATCATACTATGGACAAGCCCTCTACCACCTAAAACCAATAGTTCGAGAGCATTATCAATCGTTGCCGAGTCACTTAAACCCTCTCTAAGTATAGGTTTAATTTTATCAATATCCTTAGCAAATAGAGAACTTCTGAGCAAACCTTCTCTCGCTCGCATCCAGTTGATGTTCCCTCTTAAGGTATTAATCTCGCCATTGTGGGCTAAGAATCGGAATGGTTGGGCTAAGTCCCAGGTTGGAAAGGTATTAGTGCTGTAGCGGGAATGAACAAGACAAAGAGCGCTACTCATCTCTTCATCTTTGAGGTCAAGGAAAAAATTCTCTAACTGCCCGGGCATCAACAGCCCTTTGTAAGAAAAGGTGCGTGATGAAATGTTAGTGATATAAAAAAATGTCTTTTTGCTTATATTTGAATCACGAATAATATTCTCTACCTGCTTACGAATGATATAGAGTTTTCTTTCAAAATCTAATTGTTTCTTAATAGCCTTATTTTTGGCAATGAAAATCTGTTCAATTATCGGCTCGGTATCACGAGCGCCTTTACCAATATTAGAGTTATCTACAGGAACTTGGCGCCATCCTAAAAAGACTTGCCCTTCTTGCTCAATTATTTTAGAGAAAATATCTTTACAGAACTGATATTCTTTATTCTCAGAAGGCAAAAAAATTAGTCCTGTGCCGTACTCTCCGGCATTAGGTAAATCAATTTTATTTTTCTCACAAACCTTGCTAAAAAATTGATGCGGAATTTGAATTAGAATCCCGGCTCCATCACCGGTTTTGGGGTCGGAACCGGTCGCTCCGCGGTGGGCTATACGCTCAAGGACTTTCAATCCTTGTTTAATAATGGTGTGGGATTTACCGCCTTTGACATTACAAACAAATCCCACCCCACAAGAGCTATGCTCAAATCGTGGGTCATAAAGCCCATGTTTTAGGTGAAAATGTTTGTATTGCACGCTTATTAAAGTACAGGAAGCAGATTATCCAATTCGTATTTGGTGAGTTGAATCCGGTAATCCTCCCATTCTTTCTTTTTTAATTCAATAAATCTACTAAAGACATGCTCACCTAATGTCTTTTTAATAAGTTCACTCTTTTCGGCAATAAGCACTGCTTCGCCTAAACTATCTGGCAAGGAGTTAATACCCAATTCCTTTCTCTCGACGGCAGATAAATGATATAAATTCTTATCCATTGGTTTGGGTAAATCATAACCTTTTTCTATCCCTTCTAAACCAGCGTTGAGCATTGCAGCAAAGGTAAGATAAGGGTTGCAAGCAGGATCAGGACATCTGAGCTCGGCGCGGGTAGCATCCTCTTTGCCCGGATGATAAGCAGGAACGCGGATAAGGGCTGAACGATTTCTATTTGACCAAGCAATATAAACCGGCGCTTCATAACCAGGGACAAGCCGTTTATAAGAATTTACCCATTGGGCAAAAACAGCGCTCATCTCACGGGCATGTTTTAATTGTCCGGCAATAAATTTCTTAGACACATCAGACAAACAATATTTGTCTTTTTGAGAAAAAAATGCATTTCTATCATCCTTAAAAAGCGATTGGTGCACATGCATACCGGTTCCATTCTCAGAAAACAGCGGTTTAGGCATAAATGTAGCATAAACCCCATATTTCTGAGCTATTTCTTTAACTACTACTTTATAGGTAATCACATTATCGGCCATTTTTAAGGCATCCTCATATCTTATATCTATCTCGTGTTGCGATGGACCTACTTCATGATGCGAGTATTCTACTCGAATGTCCATAGCTTCAAGCGAAAAAATGGTATCGCGACGCAGGTCACTGGCCACATCCAAAGTTGTCAGGTCAAAATATCCACCTTTATCTAATATCTCTGTACTTGAAGTGTTATTTTTGAAATAATAATATTCTAATTCTGGCCCGAGATAATAATGTCCAAAACCCATATTTTTCATTCGCCCCAATGCTCTTTTTAATACATAGCGCGGATCTCCTTCATATGGTTTGCGTTCAGGAGTAAGAATATCGCAGATCATTCTGGCAACCTTTTTTTCCTGTGGCCTCCAGGGCAAAATCTGAAAAGTATTCTGGTCTGGCATAGCAATCATATCGCTTTCCTCAATGTCCTGATAGCCAGTAATTGACGAACCGTCAAACCCCATGCCGTTTTCCAACGCCCCTTTTAATTCATTATCCGTAATTGCAAAACTCTTTACTTGACCTAAAATATCGGTGAACCATAAACGAATAAACTTCACATCCTGCTCTTTGACAATTTCCAAAATTTCTTCTTTGCTCTTCTTAACCATTTCTTCCTCCATTTTTTATTTTATTCTGCCGAACAAATTTCATTATATCTAACTTTCCTTCTGCAAGCAAGTAATTTCTTAAAATTATCCAATTGACTTCTCGTATTACTCGCCAGTTCTAATTCTCATGCACTACGCTAAACCCAAAATAAATATTTTACAATC
>MZGK01000013.1 GCA_002085025.1 Candidatus Omnitrophica bacterium 4484_213 | reverse complement strand
TCTAAAGGACCCAATTTATATGAAACTAAATGAAATGGAAAGTGAAATTAAAAGTTTAAAATTACTATACTCCAAGCAGAACAGCCGAAAACTATAATCTCTTTGCAGGGCACATTAAAAGGAATTTCTGTGGATGAAAAGGATTTTGAAGAAGCAGAAAAATCACTATTTAAATTTGGTGCTTAAATGTATACTTCGGATGCACATAGCTTTCTATGGTTTTTAGCAGAGGATAAAAGAAATATTTTTGTCTGCGGATAAAGGAGAAGCGGTAATTGTTGTTCCCTCCATTGTTCTAATGGAATGTTTATATATCTGCGAGAGGAATAAAGTAGAATTGACATTCAAAGATATAGCAAAAGTCCTGAATGCAAAGCTTATAACAAAAGATGAGAAAATTATAAAATCTGGGTTAGTTGAAACCATCTGGAGTTAAATCAGAAATCTTGAGGGTATCCCGGATTTCTTCTTCAAACTCACGCGGTGATATTCCTAAGTAGTTTAGAATCTGCTTATATCTTTGTTTACTAAAAAATCCTTCTTTATCCTGAAAAAGAGGGATTTTTTTTATCGCCGCAATTACCTCTGCGTCTTCTATTTTAATCCCTTCCTTTTTTGCTTTATCCAAGAGAAGCAGTCGCTGCCAAGCTTGTTTTTCTAAATCCAGATTCTTCCTCTTTTCCCGATATTTATCCCCACCTGTGCCCGTAAGGGTATAAGTCAGTATTGTCTGATGTTCACACGCCCGTAAACTCTTATAATACTCTGCCCAGGATACCTTTCTACCTGAAATCGTTCCGGCATATTTTTTCCCTTTTGTTCTATTAGGCACTCCCCAGAGAATAAAAGCCGGAATAATCAGGGCAATCGCGAATATCATTATTATTCTGGTTTTTTTACGGATTAGTTTTAGTAGCATAATCTTTATTATATCACAAAAAGCAATTGGCGCAATCCCTTTTTAATCGCTGTAATCTTTCTTAATCGCTGTAATCAAAGATTGCCAGAGGCAATCTACAGAAACCTCTTGACAAGAATTTTTTCTGTGGTATACTTATGGTAGAAAGTGGGATGAAGTGGGATTGCACAGATTAATGCTGATTGCAGAGATTAAAATATCGTCAGCAAATCGCTGTAATCTTTCTTAATCGCTGTAATCAGTGGTAACATGTTTTATGGCGAATACAAACACTCTTTGGATGAAAAAGGCAGATTAACTATTCCTGCCGAGTTTCGGCGATTATTCAAAAAAAATAATATAAGCAAAATATTCATTACCAAGGGGTTAGACAAATGCCTTTTTCTTTTTATTGAGAAGGAATGGAGAAGACAAGAAGAGAAATTTAAGGCACTTTCTTTTACAAAAGAAGAGGCGCGCAAGTTTAATCGCATTTATTTTTCCGGGGCGAGTGAACTTTCTTGGGATAATCAGGGAAGAGTTTTAATCCCCCTTTATCTAAAGGATTATGCCCAGATAAAAAAAGAGGTAGTGGTCATCGGGGTCTCCAACCGCATTGAGCTCTGGTCAAAGGCAAACTGGAAAAAATTTTACGCCGATTCCTTGCCCAGGTTTGAAGAGATAGCTGAGCGGATAAATGAAACTTAGTCATAAACCGGTAATGTTAAGCGAAATAATAAAGTATTTGCAGCCCCAAAAAGGAAATGTGATTGTTGATTGCACTGTGGGAACAGGAGGGCATAGTTATGAACTGGCTAAGTTAATTCTGCCTGAAGGAAGATTGATTGGGATCGATCGAGACAAGGAGGCGCTTAATTTAGCCGATGAAAAGCTAAGAGGTTTTGGAAACTATAATTTGGTGCATCAGAATTTTAAGAATATTGATGCCATTCTTCGAGAATTGAATATAGAAAAGGTGGATGGTTTACTTTTGGATTTAGGGCTTTCCTCTTTTCAATTAGACAATCCCCAGAGGGGATTTAGTTTTAAAGCCAGCGGTTACTTAGATATGCGCATGGATGGAGAGAGCTCTATTACCGCTTTTGATCTGATAAATAATTTAGCCGGGGAGGAGTTAGAGAAAATCTTCAGGGAATATAGCCAGGAGCGTTATGCCCGCCGAATTTCCGAGAGTATTATAAAAGCGAGGCAAGAAGGGGCAATTACTACTACTATTCAGTTGGCAGATATAATAAAAAAGGCGATTCCGTCAAGGAGAGGCTTCCAGGGCAGATCCCGAAGGGGCTCTATTCATCCGGCTACCCGTGTTTTTCAAGCCTTGCGGATTGTAGTAAATCAGGAGTTGGAAAATCTTTTAGTGGTTTTGAATAAGGCGATAGATTTTTTAAAATTAGGGGCAAGAATTTGCGTTCTCTCTTTTCATTCCGGGGAAGACAGACTCGTAAAGAATGAGTTTAAAAAATTCTCCCGCTTGGGGATTTTAAATATCCTTACCAAAAAGCCAATTACCCCTTTGGAAAAAGAAATTTCTATTAATCCCCGTGTTCGTAGCGCTAAGTTAAGAGTAGGAGAAAGGATATGAACCCCGTTAGAAATTTTGTGCGAGGTGTGATGAAATCAGCGAATGATAATTATGCTTGTCAAGAGCAGGCTAGCCGCCTGCCAAAGCAAAGCGACGGGCAGGTTTCTAACGGGGTGAAACTAACAGGACTGACCCTGATTGCCGTTGTTTTTTTAACCTTCCTGTATATTTACCAAGAGGTAACCGCAGTGAGAATTAGTTACGAAATCAAGACTAATAAAAAGATATTGGCCGAGCTAAAAGAAGAAAACGCCGTGCTAAGGTATAAACTTGCTTTATTGGTTTCTCCTCCAAACTTAGAGAAGGAGATAGAAGATAGAGATATTGAGCTGTGTTTAGGAGATGAGATGAAGGTGGTAGAGTTGGTTGCTTCAGCCCCGTCCCCGCAACCCGCCCGCCCAGTCAAGTCGACAAAGCTAGTTTCCTCCAGAAAATCCTTTATTCAAGGTCTTTTAAAAAGTTTACTTAGCAAGGAAGCAGAGGCAGAAGAATGAACTGCAAGTTACAAGCTCCAAGTCGCAAGTTGCAAGCCAAAAAAACAAAAACCTGCAGCCTGTAGCCTGCAGCCTGTAGCTTGTACACTAAATCTACCAAATTCAGGACGTCTTTTCTTTTTCTTACGCTTATTCCCCTTTTTGCTGTCCTTTTAATTCGTTTATTTTACCTGCAGCTTGGTCATTTTTCTTTCCCCAGAAGTAATCAACAGTATAAATTTACTCTTAAAATAAAACCGCAGCGAGGAATTATTTATGACCGCAATGGAAAGAAGTTAGCCGTTTCTTTAAAGGTCAATTCTGTTTATGCCCTTCCCCGAGAGATAAAGGATAAAGTTAGGACTGCCGAGATTCTAAGTCATCTTTTAAATCTACCTCAGGAAGACCTGCTCAAAAAGTTCTCCGCAAAGTCCTTTGTTTGGGTAAAAAGAAAGGTTAGCTTTGCTGAAGAAGAAGCAATTAGAAAAGCACTATCGGAAGGGGTTTACCCCGTTAGAAAAAAAGGGTTATCCAAAGAGGTAGAGAATGCGAAGAAATCTATAGGTTTGAAGGAATTTGGAGTTCCTTGCAAGATTTCTAACGGGGTTTATTTCCTCCCCGAAGAGAAAAGGTTTTATCCTCAGGGGCAATTAGCCGCGCATTTATTAGGGTTTTGCGATATAGATAATAAGGGATTAGAAGGTATAGAGTTATTTTACGACAGTTATTTACGGGGTCGGGAGGGATGGAGATTTAGCGAAAAGGATGCTCACCATTCTGAGATAGCCGCCTTTGAGAAGAAGAATATTCCCCCCGTAAACGGCTATAGTTTGCTGTTAACCATTGATATTGTTATTCAATATATTGTAGAAAAAGAATTAAAAAAGATAGTAAAAGAGTTCAAGCCCTTATCGACAACGGTTATTGTTTTAAACCCCCAGAATGGCGACATCCTTGCCCTGGCTAACTATCCTACTTATGACCCCAATTCTTTTTCTTCCTTTTCTCCTTCTTTTTATCGCAATCGGGCAATCACTGATTTCTTTGAGCCCGGTTCGGTATTTAAGATTGTTACTGCTTCTGCGGCTTTAGAAGAGAGGGTGGTAAAATTAGAGGACACATTTTATTGCGAGAAGGGGAAATACCACTTTAAGGGAGGGGTTTTGCATGACTATCATCCTTACGGAAAATTGACCTTTTCTGAAGTAATTGAGAAATCAAGCAATATTGGGATTAGCAAGATAGCCCAAATTTTAGGTAAAGAAAAACTCTATGAATTTATTCTTAAATTTGGCTTTGGTTCTACTACGGGCATAGACCTACCTGGTGAAACAAAAGGTTTGGTAAACTCTCCAAAAGAGTGGTCGGATATTTCAATCCTGAATATCCCCATGGGCCAGGGGGTAGGGGTTACTTCTCTACAGCTGGCGCGAGCAATCTCTGCTATTGCTAACGGAGGAGAATTGATCCAACCTCATTTAGTAAAGGAGATAAGAGATGAGAAAGGAGAAAAGATAAAATCGTTTTCTTTCTCCAGAAAGAGGATAATTAGCAGAGGGACGGCAAGCGAGATGAGGGAAATTTTGCAGAGAGTAGTGGAGAGAGGGACAGGCAAAAATGCAAGGATTAAGGGATATAAAGTAGCCGGTAAAACAGGCACTGCTCAAAAGGTGAATCCAAAAGGAGGGTATTATAAGAATAAATTTATTGCTTCCTTTATTGGCTTTCTGCCAGCTGATGATCCTTTAATATCTATAGTTGTAGTCGTTGATGAGCCACAGGGGGCGCATTTTGGCAGTGTAGTAGCCGCTCCTCTGTTTCAAAGGATAGGGAAGCAGGTGATAGAATACCTAAAATAGAAGACAGAAGACAGAAATCGAAATCACCAATAACCAGGATACAAGAGATACAAACAAATCCCAATATCCAATAATCAATAACCAAACCGAGATAATAATTTCTGTTTGGTTATTGGAATTTGGTGATTGGTTATTGTTTTGGTTATTGTATCTTGGTGATTGGTGATTTAACACTATTTTCTGTCCTCTGTAGATGTTACTATGAAGCTTTCTACTCTAATCCAAAATTTAGAAATTATCTCCTTCCGTGGTGGAGATCCTGAAGTTAAAGGGCTATCCTCTAATTCCGGACAGATAAGGGAAGGGTATTTATTTGTAGCAATCAAAGGCGAGAAGGATGATGGTCATCGCTTTATAGAAGAAGCAATCAAACGGGGAGCAGTAGCAGTGCTCGTAGAAGAGGATATTCCTCTGAGACCAGATTTTCCAGCAGTGAGGGTTGGAAGTTCTCGTCGAGCCCTTTCCAAACTCGCAGTTCGTTTTTATGACCAGCCGTCCTCCAGGCTCAATCTTATTGGAATTACCGGCACCAATGGAAAAACCACTGTTTCCTACTTAATCAAGAATATTCTAAAAAATTTTGGCAAGAGACTTGGCCTGTTGGGAACAATAAATTATGAGATTGGCGACAGAGTAATTCCGGCTATCAATACTACTCCTGATGCGGCTGTTTTAAATTCCTATCTTCAGGATATGGTTAAAGAAGATACTGATTACGCTATCTTAGAGGTCTCTTCCCATTCCATCTCTCAGCATCGCATCGACGAGCTCGATTTTAACAGTGGAATATTTACTAATTTTGGCCACGACCATTTAGATTATCACCATAGTTTAGAGAATTATTTTCAGACAAAAAAGAGATTCTTTGAGAGACTGCCCGCGGGAGCTAAAGCCATAATTAATGTTGATGACCCTCGCAGTAAAGAAATAAACCGGGGAATTAAAGCAAGAATATTTAGCTATGCAGTAGAGCGAGAAGCAGATGTTTTTATCAAATCAAATTCTCTTTTTCTTTCGCTTACAGGAGTGAGATTTATAGCCTCTGGGCCCAATGGAGAATTTCCTGTAGAATGTCCCCTTATCGGTAGACATAATGTTTATAATATTTTAGCCGCGGTTTGCTTTTGTCTCAGCGAAGGTGTGCCTTTAGAAATAATCAGTTCCTCTTTAAGAAATTTCCTCCCTGTCCGGGGTCGCCTGCAAAGGGTTGATTGCGGGCAGAATTTTATATTATTTGTTGACTATGCTCATACCGAGGAGGCGTTAAAGAGTGTCCTCACTAATCTACGAAGCTCAATGAGTGGTGGAAGGTTGATTACCATCTTTGGCTGCGGGGGAGATAGAGACAGACAAAAAAGAGCGGCGATGGGAAAGATAAGTAGCGAACTCTCCGATGTGGTTATTCTGACTTCGGATAATCCCCGCAGTGAAAACCCTCAGGCGATTATTGAGGATATTGCCAGAGGGATAGAGAAGGATAATTCTCTCTGGGCGCGCCTGTCGGACGGGCGGGCTCAGGCAAGGTACGAGATAATTTCAGATAGAGAGGAGGCAATTAAAAGGGGCATTACTCTTGCCCAAAAAGGGGATATTGTTCTGATTGCTGGCAAAGGGCACGAGAGATATCAGATCTTTCGGGATACTGTGGTTCCCTTTGATGATGCGCAGGTAGCCAGGAAAATAATTTTAAATAAGACCCCAAGCCCTAAATAATCAATCACCAAACACTAAGATACAATAACCAAATAATAACCAATCACCAAATCCCAATAACCAAACAGAAACTATTATCCCGGTTTGGTTATTGATTATTGGATATTGGGATTTGTTTGTATCTCTTGTATCCTGGTTATTAGTGATTTACAAAGTGAAATGTTCGTTAGGGAACTCTTAAAAGCAACCAAAGGTTCGTTAATAAAAGGGAATCCTAATACTCCTTTTTCGGGCATCTCTATTGATTCGCGCACTATCAAAAAGGGAGAACTCTTTATTGCCCTTAAAGGAAAAATTTTTGATGGTTATGATTTTATTGGCGAAGCGATTAAGAAAGGGGCGGCGGGAGTGCTCCAGGCTACAGGCTATAGGCTACACCCTAACGGGCACAAGCAGGTTACAGGCAAGCCTTTTGTGATACAGGTTGCTGACACAATAAGAGCATTGGGCGATATTGCCGTTTACCAACGGAGAAGATTTCACATTCCTCTCGTTGCTGTCACCGGCAGCAACGGGAAGAGCACAGTAAAGGAGTTAATCGCTTTTCTACTTTCCTTTAAATACAAAGTTTTAAAGAGTGAAAAGAATTGGAATAATTGTATCGGGCTTTCTTTGAGTTTATTGAAATTAACCCCTTGGCATCAAGTAGCGGTGGTGGAGATGGGAACAAATCACTTTGGGGAGTTAAGAAGATTGGGAGAGATTGGCCAGCCAACTATTGGAGTTATTACCAATATCGGCAAAGCCCACCTTGAGTTTTTTAAGGATATTGAAGGAGTATATAGGGCGAAGATGGAGTTATTAGAAAATTTATCTCCGCAGGGGACAATCGTGATAGACGGCGGGGATAAAAAGCTTTGTTCTTTGGTGAGAGAAAGGTTTAGAGGAGAAATTTTGAGATTTGATACAGGCCCTCTTGGTTCAGCTTCTCTCGCTGCCGCTTTTACTGTCTGCAAAAGGTTGGGAATGAGTGAAAAAGAAATGGCGGAGAAGATAAAGCATTTTAGGAATCTCCCGATGCGTATGGAAATAAGCGAAATAAAAGGGGTGAGGATTATTAATGATGCCTATAATTCCAATCCTTCCTCCCTCGCTTATGCTATTGAAAAATTAGTTCAGTTTAAAGGGAGAAAGATATTAGTAGTTGGCGATATGTTAGAATTGGGAGAAGAAAGTGACGAGTTACATTTCGAGATGGGAAGGTTAATAGTTAGGGCAAAGATAGATATTTTAGTTACAGTGGGGAAATTAGCAGAGAAAATAGCCAAGGGGGCTCGCCATTTTAACCCCTCGGAAAGATTCGCAATCCAGGAGTTCGGGTCTAACTCTCAAGCGACAGGGTACCTTTTGAATATTATCCAAAAAGGTAATACAATCTTGGTCAAGGGCTCGCGAAAAATGAGGATGGAGGAAGTTGTGGAGGGGATTATCCAAGGAATGACTAATTGACCTAAATAATAGGAGTTGGCAGTAGGCAGTAGGCAAAAAGAAAGATAAAAAGTTGCCAATTGTCAACTGCCTACTGTAGACTGCAACTATGCTCTACCGTCTTTTATATTCTCTAAAAGATATCTTTTTCGGCTTCAATATATTCCGCTACATCACCGTCCGTTCGCTTTTAGCGGCTAGCACTGCTTTTATCCTTGTGCTTATTTTTACTCCCCCGTTTATTAGATGGCTTAAAGAATGTAAAGTGGGAGAGAATATTCGCAAGGAGTATGCCAATCTTTATTCTTTGCAAAAAAGGAAACAAGGTATTCCTACAATGGGAGGAGTTTTAATCGTAGGGGCAATAACTATTTCTGCTCTTTGTTGGGCAGATATTGCTAATAGATATATACTGCTAATTTTGGGCCCTACAGTCTGGTTAGGAATTTTGGGATTTATTGATGATTATATAAAATTCGTTAAGCAGAGGTCCCTGGGGCTAACTCCCCGATTTAAATTTATCGGGCAGGTTTTGTTGGGAGTTTTGCTCGGATTATTTCTCGTCTTTGATCCCCAGATAGAGAGAACAATCAATTTCCCATTTTTTAAAAACCTGATTTTTAATCTCGGCTATTTTTATTTAATCTGGGCGGTGCTTGTTGTTACTGCTTCTTCAAATGCAGTAAATCTCACCGATGGTTTAGATGGATTGGCCATTGGCTCAGTAATTGTTGTTGCTTTTGTATATGCAGTGCTCAGTTATCTTGCCGGAAATGTCAAATTTAGTAGTTATCTATTTATTCCTTATTTCCCTGCCGGTGGCGAATTAGCTATATTCTGCTCCGCAATAGCCGGGGCAGGATTAGGATTTTTGTGGTATAATTGCCACCCTGCAGATATATTTATGGGGGATAGCGGGAGTTTAGCGTTAGGGGGTTCTTTAGGGATAGCCGCTTTATTGATTAAACAGGAGCTTCTTTTAATTTTAGTGGGAGGGGTATTTGTGTTAGAAACCCTATCTGTGCTCCTCCAGGTTATCTCTTTTAAGACAAGAGGCAAGAGGCTCTTTCTGATGTCTCCTCTTCATCATCATTTTCAATTAAAGGGAATATCAGAATCAAAGGTAATTATTAGATTCTGGATTATGGCGATAATCTTTGCTATGCTTGGTCTCTTGAGTTTGAAAATTAGATAACTCAGGCTGCAAGCTGCAGGCTCCGAGCTTCAGGTTTTTTGTTCCTGACTTGTAGCCTGTGGCTTGAGGCCTGTAGCCTGTAGCTTATGTTTTTCAAGAAGGTAGGAGTGATTGGATTAGGAAGAAGTGGTTGGGCAGCAACGCAACTCTTGAGAGCCAGGGGTGTAGATGTAGAGGTAAGCGATTGCTTAGAGAGTAAAGATATTGTAGAGAAAGCAGAGATTTTGCAAGAGCAGGGGATAAGGGTAGAGCTGGGCAGGCATAGTCGGGGATTTATCCAGAATAAAGACCTAATCGTAGTTAGTCCGGGTGTCCATAATCCTCTTATTTCTCTCTGGGCAAAGCAAGAGAATATTCCTCTAATTAGTGAGATAGAGCTGGGTTATTACTTTTGCCACGCGCCCATTATTGCCATTAGCGGGACAAACGGAAAGACAACTACGGCAACTTTAATAGAAAGTTTATTAAAAAATGCTGCCAAGAAGGTTGCTCTCTGCGGGAATATGGGTATTCCATTTTCGCAGATTGTTTCGGAGAATAATTATGAAATAATAGTCTTAGAGGTGAGTTCTTTTCAATTAGAAAAAATAGATAAATTTAAGCCTTATATTTCTATTATTCTCAATATCACCCCTGACCATTTAGATTGCTATAAGACCTTTGAAGAATATAGACGAACTAAATACAGGATATTTGAAAATCAGGAAGAGGGCGATTGGGGGATAGTAAAAGCGACGCAACCCGACCCTTCCAAAATTAACTCTGGTTCCCAAATTCTTTATTTAAATGAAGAAGATGAAAATAAGCAGGCGGTTAGGTTAGTAGGGGAAATTTTAAAAATTAAGAAGGAGATTGTTGATAAAACTCTGAAAGAGTTTAAGGGTTTGGAGCATCGTTTAGAATATGTGGGGAGAGCCAGAGGAATTAGATTTATCAATGATTCCAAGGCAACCAATGTTGATTCAGTTCGCTATGCTTTGCAGAAAGTCTCTCCCTGGGTTATTCTTATTTTAGGAGGAAGAGATAAAGGAGGAGATTTTGGCGCCTTGCGGTCTCTTATAGAGAAAAAGGTAAAGAAACTCCTTTTAATCGGCGAGGCAAGAGAAAAGATTAAGAACCAACTCGCGGGAGTAAAACCGATAAAAGAGGCAAATTCCTTAGAAGACGCATTTAATCTTGCCTGTCAAGCCGCAGAAAAAGGAGATACAGTTTTGCTGTCTCCCGGCTGCGCCAGTTTTGATATGTTTGCTAATTTTGAAGCGAGAGGGAAAGAGTTTAAGAGATTAGTGAGGGATATTGACCTTACTTCCACACCAGGTGTGGAAGTAAGATGATTTTAATATTATGCCAATAAGGAAATTCCCTTTAGTAAAAGGAGAAATTTATCATATTTTCTCTAAAAGTATTGCTGGCTTTGAAATATTTAGAGGAAATTCAGAATACCAAAGAATAAAAAGTTTACTCAAGTATTATAAAATAAGTCAACCCCCATTGAAATTTTCTGCTTTTATGGAGATAAAAGATAAAGAAAAGTTTTGTCAAAGACATCTTACAACAAAAGGAAATTTAGTAGATATAATTGCTTATTGTTTTATGCCTACACATATCCATTTGGCGTTGAGACAGTTAAAAGAAAACGGTATATCTATCTTTATGAAAAATATTCTTGATAGCTACGGTCGCTATTTTAATATTAAAACCAAAAGAAAAGGTCCTTTATGGGAAAGTAAATTCCAGAATGTTTTGGTAGAGACAGATGAGCAATTGCTTCATTTAACCCGCTACATCCATCTAAACCCTGTAACTGCTTATTCGGTAGATAAGCCTGAAGATTGGGAGTTTTCTTCTTATAAAGAATTCTTGGGAGAAATAGAAGATAAAGAAAGAATATGTAATTATTCCGAAGTATTGGATATAGAACCTCAAAGTTATAAAGAATTTGTCCATTCTCAAATTGATTATCAGCGCGAATTAGCAGAAATTAAGGAGCTATTTTTGGATTAATGGTGATAATGATGCCCCGCCTCCCCACTTCCACACCAGGTGTGGAAGTGGGTAAAATAAGGGGGCTTGCTTATTTTCTCAGATAGTGGTATTCTTTATTGACGGTGTGTAGGTAATTTTAGACCTTACTTACACCTACGAAGTGTAAGTGGGTTCACCCCGTTAAATCCCCACCAAGGTGGGGAGCGGCAAAGCCGCTATTTAACAGGGTAAATATGAGATATGAAATGGAGATGAATAAAAACAAATTATCAAGGTTTAAAGGGGCAGGAGATTAGAAGCAGACTTCAGGCCTCAGGCTACAAGCTACAAACTACAGGCTACAAGATTTAGGTT
>MZGK01000012.1 GCA_002085025.1 Candidatus Omnitrophica bacterium 4484_213 | reverse complement strand
CCTGCTTTAGTGTTTTATTCATCGGTAACAGCCTCCTTTTTTAAACATTCCTGTTATAAAAACTGTTACCGAAATTGTGAAGAACTACACTGCGAACTTCGGCTCTCGCCTTCAGGTATAATTAGGGGCAACTTCTCTATCGCCCTTAAAAGGAACTGGCGAGCAAGGAAAGGTGGGCATAGCTCAATTGGTTAGAGCGTCTGACTGTGGCTCAGAAGGTTGGCGGTTCAATCCCGCTTGCCCACCCCAATTTTTATTTCGGCAGACTATCCTTCGCTTTGCTCAAGCTCTGCCTTCAGGTATGAATTGAGGCACCTTCTCTATCGCCTCTAAAAGGAATGGGCGAGTCCTTTCCTCATTTATTCTGGATAGTAGAGATTGCTGAAGAATTCAGCAATCTCTGATTACGGCGATTAAGAGCCGATTGCCCAGATTAAATTTTGGGGAGGTCTCTGAGGTATTTTTCCCGGAGACCTCCAAGGAGATGCCTTGGCAGGTGTGCCTTTCGGGGCATATAATAAAAAAAGGAAATAAATAAAAGCGTCCCGAAGCTTCGCCACTATCCTCAGCCCATCTACGCTAAAGCTGCACCGGGTTTGTCTATCTTTGCTAAAGCTTCAGGTATAATTAGGAACAACTTCTCTATTGTCCTTAAAAGGAAATTGGCGGGTTTCGGATCTCGCCCTGTCCCAGAACGGTTCAGGGCTCGCTGGCGAGCAAGGAAAGGGGGTTGTTATGGATTTTACGCCCGAGGATATAATTGAGGTAGGGAAGAAAAAGATTGCCGATTTTAAGAGATTTGGGCTACTCGTAATCGGGGGTTTGGTTATCATAATTGCTTGGACAATGATTTATTCTATTGGTCCCGATGAAGTAGGGGTAATCAAACGCTTTGGCAAATACACGGCTACAACTGGCCCGGGGTTGCACATTAAGCTGCCCTTTGGCATTGACAAGGCAATCCCGGTAAAAGTGAAACGGGTATTTAAAGAAGAATTTGGGCTGAGAACTATCCGCCCGGGCATAAGGAGTAAATATTCGCATCGGTCTTATCTTGACGAGTCCCTCATGCTTACCGGTGACCTTAACATTCTGGATGTGCGTTGGATTGTCCAGTTCAAGGTAAAGGACCCGGTCAAGTTGCTTTTTAACACCAGAGACCCCCTGGAGAATGTGCGCGATATCTCCAATGTGGTGATGCGCAGGTTTGTCGGCGATTATAGATTAGATGAGGTTCTTACCACAAAACGAGAAGAGATTGATGACCTTGCTCAGATTGAGATGCAGAAGATATTAGACCATTATGGGACAGGTATCCAGGTTGTTACGGTCAAGTTATTGGATGTCAACCCACCGGATGAAGTAAAGCCGGCCTTTAATGAGGTCAATGAGGCAAAACAGGAAAGGGAAAGAGTGATTAATCAAGCCTGGGAGGACTATAACAAGGCAATCCCGCGGGCAAAGGGCGAGGCAGAAAGGGCTATCCGTCAGGCAGAAGGTTATGCTCTGGATAAGATAAACCGGGCTAAAGGTGAGGCAGAGAGGTTTGCGATGGTGCTCGCTGAGTATAAGAAAGCCCCGGATATAACCAAGGAAAGATTATATCTTGAGATGATGATGGAGGTTCTGCCTAAGGTAAGAGAGAAGTACATAATTGACCCAGAGCAATCTTCGATATTGCCGCTTCTGAACATCGGCCAGGAAGGGGGTAGACAATGAAAGCAAAGCTAACTTTAAAGCTCTTTATTGCCATAGCTGCCTTAGTAATACTTGCGTTTATGACCGGTCTGATATTTATTGTGGATGAAACCCAGCAGGTGGTAATCACCCAATTTGGCAGACCTGTGGGTAGACCAGTTACTGCTCCCGGCCTACATTTTAAAAAGCCACTTATTCAGCAGGCGCATTATTTTGAGAAGCGGTTGCTTAAGTGGGATGGTGACCCTAATCAAATTCCCACCAAGGATAAGAAATACATCTGGGTAGACACCACTGCCCGCTGGAGGATTTCTGATGCCCTGAAGTTTTTGCAATCTGTAAGCAACGAAATGGGTGCCCATGCCCGGCTTGACGACATTATTAACTCAGCAACCCGCGACGCAATTACCAGCCACCTGCTTATCGAAACCGTGCGAAATTCCAATCGCATTTTAGAAACTAAACAAGAGGGCGACGATTTGATAGTTACCGAAGAAGCCGTCGAGCGTATAGAGACAGGTCGGGAGGCATTAGAGAAAGTGATTCTGAGAAAGGCACGCAAGCTTGCTCCCCAATACGGCATTGAATTGGTAGATGTGCGTATAAAACGGATAAATTATGTTCAGGATGTGCGCAATAAGGTCTATGAACGGATGATTGCCGAGAGAAAGCGGGCGGCCGAAAAATACCGTTCCGAAGGTCAGGGGCGACGGGCAGAGATTAGCGGGCAAAAAGAAAAAGAATTGAAATTGATTACCTCTGAGGCATATAGGAAAGTCCAGGGGCTCAAGGGTAAAGCCGATGCGGAAGCAATAAGCATATATGCCCGAGCGTATAGTCAGGACCCTGATTTTTACTCATTTCTAAAAACCCTGGAGACATACCAAAAGACCGTTGATGAGAATAGCACCATAATTCTGACCACTGATAGCGACTACTATAAGTACCTGAAAGGAATAGGTGTTGGGAAATAAACCCCGTTAGAAATCCCTTTGTAAATATAAAAGAAATCTTCATAATTCAAGAGAAAATTACTTAGCAATATTTCTAACGGGGTAAAACCTTTTATTTTCCTGCCTGCCGGCTCGTCTCGATTCAGGGAAATGAGTTACGGACGGAAGTGGGCAGGTGATTGACCTTAAACAGAGGATTTGTTAAAATAACCCAAAGGAAAAGTATTGGATTTTTAATCCAATAAGCCCTTTGGGTTTTTTATAGTATCGGATTTTCAATCCGATACAAAAATCTGTGTAATCTTTTTGAAATCTGTGCAATCATATGCCGAACATAGTGAGGCATATTTTATATGTGGTATTGGATATTTCGGATAGTGTTTATAGTTATATTTAAGTTATTCTTTAAGCTCAAGGTAGAGGGGCTAAAAAATCTTCCCCGAAAGACCAATTTTATAGTAGTCGCTAATCACAGTAGCTTTTTAGATCCTTTGGTTGTTGGAGCGGCTATTCCAAAAAAGGTTTACTGGTTGGCCACAAGAGGAATTTACCATATATCTTGGCTAAGATGGTTTTTGCGGAGAACGGAAAGTTTACCAACGGGCAGTTCATCAGAAAAGGCAATTTATTTATTGACCAAAAATAAGAATGTGGGTTTATTTCCGGAAGGAACGCGCAGCTTTGACGGGCGCCTCAGGGAGTTCAGGAGAGGAGTAGCCCTATTGGGAATAAAAACCGGTAGGCCAATTGTTCCCTGCGCAATTTTAGGCACCTATGAAGCACTTCCCAGAGGAGCTAAATTTCCTAAGTTATTCCGAAGCCTAAAACTAAAAATCGGCAAGCCAATATATCTGTTAAAAGAATTTGAAGATATAATTGATGATATATATTTGCAGGAAGGAACTCTTAAAATTAGAAGGACAATTGCGGAGATGATAGATGAAGGATAAAGATTTAATAGAAATAAAAATTTCAAAGATTATACCAGCTCAGAAATGGAGGGTAATTCGCTTTATAACCAAGGTTTGGGAATTACCCACATATATAGCTTGTGTTAAAGAGGTATCTGTGATTCAAAAAACCAGGCATAGAATGACCACTAAGTGGCGGGTAGAGATTGATAAAGTTCCAATAAACTGGGTAGAAGAAGATCTCCTTGCGCTTAGACGAAATGCTATTTATTTTAAGGCAATAGAGGGGGATTTGGAGGAGTTTAAGGGAGAATGGAGATTTCAAGACCATCCTGAAGGGATTGAGGTTATTGTAAATGTTTATTTAAAAGTAGGTATTCCGGCAATCAAGGATTTTGCCGAGCCGTATGTGAAGAGATTGCTTAGTAAGAATTTTGAAGCCATATTAGAGGCATTGGAACGTCGATTAATATCTATCCGATATGCTAGTTTCAAACGCGGAGATAGCCAAAAGATAGCTGGGTTTGGCATTTTGGGACATTTCTATAATTTTAAACACCTGGAAAGGTGCTTGAAGATGCTGAATCCAAATTTTAAACCGCCCTCTAGAGAATTTTTGAATAGTCTATTTAATTTAACTCCTTCTTTTAAGATGTACGAGATGAAAGAATTTAGGTCCAAAACCGGAGATGCAACCTTTGGTTGTTTTATAGTCTGTACGTTTATACCTGATATGTTATCCAAGGATATCTATGCTGTTTATTCAAAAGTAGTTCGTGCCTGTAAGCTAGCAGAAAAGCAGGGGGTAGGTATTGTAACATTAGGAGGGTTTACTTCAATGGTCGGAGAGCGGCTTGGACACCAGATAAGTGAAGAAGTGGATATACCGATTACTACCGGTAATACCTACACTGCTGTATTAGCGGTTGACGGAGTGGAAAGAGCAGCCCGGCTTTTAAATAGAGAATTAAAAGACCTAAAGATAACTATAGTTGGTGGCACTGGCGATATCGGCAGCGCTTGCGCTCGGGCATTGTCCGAGAAGGCTAAACAGGTAACTATAACCGGCAGGACAAAATCTAACCTTCTTCTTCTCAGGAGCGAACTCAGAAAAAAACACAAAGCCAGGATTGAAGCGACCACTGATAATAAAGAAGCAGTCCGAAGTGCAGATATAGTTATAGCCGCCGCAAATACTTCTTCTTCAATACTCAATTTAGAGTGGTTTAAACCTGGTTCAATTATTTGCGACCTTGCTTACCCTAAGAATATTTCTTACACATTCACAAATAGAAAAGATATTTTGGTATTTTCAGGGGGGCTTGCTTCTTTGCCGACGCCTATAGATACAGGTATTGATATGGGTTTACCTTCCGCTGATGTTTCCTATGGATGTTTTTCCGAAGTGATAATATTGGCACTCGAACACCGTTTTGAGAACTATAGCTATGGCAGAGGTAATATAAGCTTGGAGAAAATGGATGAGATGAGAGGGTTAGCGGCTAAACATGGTTTTGAGTTAGCCCCATTTTTCTGGACTAGTCGCTCACTCGAAGAAGAGAATATTGAGGAAATAAAGAAAGCTGCAAGAAATGCTTGAGCAATTATTCAATTTATCAAATTATCGCTATAATCCACACGCTATACCAGTGATGGTGGTGAGCATACTTATTTTTTCAATAGGTTTATTCATACTTCTCCAAGCGAAAAAGTCAATAAAGAATGTGGCATTTTTTTTCCTCTGCGCAAGTTTGAGTTTATGGCTTTGGACAATAGGTTTTGTTTATTTCTCGGCTAATCCGCAGATAGCTCTACTCTGGTATAAATACTTCACATTTTTCGGCGTAGTCAGTATAATGCCAAGTGCATATTTGTTTTCAGTGGTTTCGTCCGATCGTTTAAAAGAGCAACGCAATTTTGTAATTGGCGTTTTTGTTTTATCATACATTTTTTATCTATTAGCTCTTACAACCGATAAATTTATTACATCGCCGAAACTCTATTTTTGGGGATATTACCCGCATTATAAGCCATTAAATTTCTTTTTTCTGTTTCTTTATTTTACCTTATTTCTTGTAATTCAGGCTAACCTATGGTTTGCCTATAAACGGGAAGAAATAGCGATAAAAAAGACTCAGATTCGAACGATAATTATCAGTTTTATCATCGGGTTTATAGCATCGGTTGATTATATCGCCAAAATCTGGACAGTATCTGTTTATCCATTTGGTTTTATCCCTATCTTTATTTTTACCTGCCTTTTGGCTTATTCTATTATCAGGTACAAAACATTTGATATAGAAACCGTTATTCACAAAACGGCGTTGTGGATTTTGTCTTCCTCTTTTATAATTATTCCCATTTTTCTTCTCTATAGATGGTTCTTCCCATATATAAGAAAAACTACTACATTGCAATTTGGATTTTGGGCAGTTAATTTCTTAATTCTGGTTTTTTATCTGCGCATAATCCAGCCCAAAATAGACCATTTTTTTCAGAGAGGAAGGTATAAGTTAGAAGATATTTCAAGCAGATTTGTAGAAGACCTAATTCATTTAAAAGGAATTAATAAACTCATCCAGCGCACAGAGGACACGATTGCCGGAACCTTATATCCCCGACGAATTGATATCTTTATTTATAGTGAGGACAAAAGGAATTACAAATTAGCAAATCTGTCTGCCGACAGGCAAGATATAGTAAATAAATCTAAGAAGGTTGTAGAATTAGAAGGCGAGGATTCATTTTTGCAATGGTTAGCTAAAAATGATAAAGTTGTCTATAGAGAATTCATTGATATAGACCCTGTGTATGCTCCTGTCAGAGAAAAAGCGAAGGATTATCTTGAGCTAACCCAGGCCATTGTGGTTGTACCTTTAGTTTTAAATGAAAAATTATTAGGAATAATCAATTTGGGCAAAAAGGCAAGTTTAAGACGTTATAGCGCGGTAGATTTTCATTTCTTGACAACATTGAAAAACGAATCCAGCATCGCTATCTCTAATTCCTTACTTTATGAAAACATAGAACAGCAGGTGCGGCAGAGGACGCAGAAATTAGTAGAGGTGCAAAAACAACTTATTCAGGCAGAAAAATTGGCTACTGTAGGTACGCTGGCGGGGGGCGTGGCTCACGAGATAAATAACCCCTTGACGGCAATACTGGCCAATACTCAGATGCTCTTAGCGACTGCTGACTCATTTGATGCTGATGCAAAAGAATCTCTCAAACTCATTGAGGAAGCAAGCAAGCGTTGCCGGACTATAGTTCAGAAATTGATGACCTATGCCAGAAAGCCATTAGAATCCAGCGAAGTACCTGAGATAGATTTGTTAAAGGTTCTCAAGAAGGTAATTTCTTTTCTCGGCTATCAATTAGAGCAAGAGAATGTTAAAATAATCAGTGAGGTCAAAGAAGATACTTATATTGTTCGGGGCAACCATAATGAATTAGAGCAAGTGGCGACAAATCTAATCTTAAATGCAAAGGACGCTATCAAGCAGATAAAAGAAAGCGGTGTGATATATATATTCCTTTCAAAAAGTGATGATTGGATAAAACTTGAGGTTAAAGATGAAGGAGCGGGTATACCAAAGAAGATAATCTCGAGGATATTTGACCCATTTTTCACTACAAAGGATGTAGGAAAAGGAGCTGGGCTTGGTCTTTCCATCTGTCAGACAATTGTTGAAAAACACAATGGCTCAATTGCAGTCCAATCCGAACCCGATAAAGGCTCTACATTTACAGTTCAACTGCCTATTTGTATAGAGGCAAGAGAGTAGTTATCCTTTCCACAGCCCAAGAAAAGCTAGATCTGGTTATAGAGAGCCTCAAAGGCGATGTTGATACCTCAGAGCACTGCCGAAAGCACGATATTTGGCCTACAGATCTCGACCGCTTTAAGCAAAAGGCTTTAGAAGGGGCTCTGGAGGCCTTAAATTCCTCAAGAGGAAAGACCGCAAAAAAGGAGGCCCTCAAAGGAAACGTTGCAAAAACCTTGCGAAAAATTTATACCCAGACCTAAATAATTCAGAAGTTGAAGCAGTGATTGTCTGTCTTTTATCACATCTTTTAATCGAAAATAAAATAAATGCCTTGCTTTATCGATGGTTGAAATATGATCCTCTCAAACCTTCCATAACTATCTATCCCGGACACGGGGTATCTTCTGCATTAGAAAAAGAGAAAAAACGGTTTTTAAGATGCAGAATCTGATTGCTGAATTCCTGAATTATATTTCTTTGGAAAGGGGGCTTTCCCAGAATACCTTTCTTGCCTATAAAAGGGATTTAGAGAGATATTCTTCTTTTTTAAAAAAGAAAGGTAAGACATTTTCAGATGTCCAACCGGATGATATAACGGCTTTTCTCTGGGAGGAGAAGGAGAAGAAAAAGGCAACGGCTTCTTTAGCCCGCAATCTGGCGGCGATAAAATCCTTGCACCGCTTTTTAGTAAGTTATGGCTTTCTAAAAGAGGATATTACTAACTTAATCAGTTCGCCAAAATTAGGGAGAAAACTGCCCCAGGTTTTAGATATCGGAGAGGTAGATGCCCTTCTAGAAGAGCCCACTAAAGAGAAAAATTGGCAGGGACGCCGCGACAAGGCAATCTTGGAGCTGCTCTATGCTACAGGTATGCGAGTGAGCGAGCTCTCCGATTTAACCTCCGCAAGGATAGATTTGAAAGAGAAAGTAATAAGGTGTACGGGGAAAGGAAGTAAAGAGAGAATTGTTCCCTTTGGCCAGAAAGCGGCCGAGGCGATAAGAAAATATCTAAAGACAGTCCGACCCAAACTGGACAGAAAGAACAGTGATTATCTGTTTTTGACCGTGCACGGGAATAGGATGTCTCGCCAGAGAATCTGGCAGATGCTCAAAAGATATATTCGGGCCGCGGGCATCAAAAAAGAGGTTAGCCCACATACCCTGCGTCATTCTTTTGCCACGCATCTTTTACAGCGCCATGTAAGCTTAAGAGTGGTGCAAGATATGCTTGGGCACAGCAATCTGGCTTTGCTAGTTGAGAAATTCCAAGCACCAAGTACCAAATAGCAAACAAATCACAGGCACCAAATTCCAATGGCCAAAATGAAGAATAAAAAAAAGAGATGTTTTTAAATAATTGTTTTGGTCATTCGCTCATTGAGATTTGGAATTTACTTGTGATTTGAGATTTGCGATTTGGGATTTTCTAAACTTTGATGAAAATCAAAGTTTAGTTATAATGTTACTAGCAATTGATATTGGAAACACAAATATAAGTTTAGGGCTGTTTAAACAGAGTAAGATAGTTGATAAATGGAAGGTTTCGTCTTCTCGCTATGGGGATTTATTTAAAGGAAGAAAAAAAAGAGATATAGAGGCAATAATTATCTGTTCGGTAGTTCCTGCTCTTGAACAAAGGGTAGAAAAAAGTTTGCAGGAAGAATTGAATATTTCACCTTTGGTGGTAGGGAGGAATGTTTCTGTAGCTCTGTCTAACCTCTATCAAGAACCAAAACAAGTAGGTCAAGATAGATTGGTTAACTCCTTAGCGGCAGCTGAAATTTATGGCTTTCCGGTAATTGTTATTGATTTTGGCACAGCCATCACCTTTGATTTTGTTTCCCAAAATAGAGAGTATTTAGGAGGGGTTATTGTTCCCGGAATAAAACTTTCTGTAGATGCCCTTTCGCAAAAAGCCGCCCTTTTGCCGACAATTGATTTAGTTAACCTTTCAGAGGGTTTTCCGAAAGATTTATTGGGCCGAAGCACAGTTCAAAGTATGCTGGCCGGGGCGGCTTATGGGTTTGGAGGGTTGTGCGATGAGATAATCAGAAAAATGCGCGAAAAATATGGCCGGGATATCCTAACTGTAGGTACCGGCGGGGAGATCTCCTTTATCAAAGATTATTGTTCCCAGATAAATAAAATAGATGAAGAACTAAGTTTGAGGGGGCTTTGGCTCATATATAAGCAAAAAAACAGAGAAAGGTAATAAAAACTTCCTTAGATAAGGAACATTTAGGAAAAATGGGAATTTATTCTCCTAAATTGGAGTTGACTTTCAAGCGAGAATAGGATAAACTACTCTTTGTGTACTTAAAGAGGTTATATTTACCCCGTTAGAAGGCCCCGCTCTTTCTAATGGAGCTTGCCTTTCGGGCGAAACCCCTTAGTTATCCTACTCTATTCGTTTCAGTCATTTCGCAGGTTCTCCCAACGCTTCTGTCGGGAGGAAGGAAAGGAGGAGTTATGGCAAAACAGTTATTGTTTAGTGAAGAGGCGCGTCAAGCAGTAAAGAAAGGTGTGGACCAATTAGCAAAGGCAGTGGTGGTCACCTTAGGGCCAAAGGGACGCAATGTGGCCTTGGATAAAAAATTTGGTTCTCCTACTATTACTAAGGATGGAGTGAGTGTGGCAAAGGAAATAGAGTTAGAGGAGCCTTATGAAAATATGGGGGCTCAGATAGTTAAAGAGGTTGCTTCCAAAACTAGCGATGTGGCTGGTGACGGAACGACTACGGCTACTCTTTTGGCTCAGGCAATTTTTAACGAAGGTCTTAAAAATGTTACTGCCGGGGCAAATCCGATGTTGATAAAAGCCGGAGTGGAGAAATCAGTAGAGAAAGTAGTCCAGGAGTTGAAGAAGATAAGTAAACCAGTAAAGGATAAGAAAGAAATTGCTCAGGTTGCTACAGTTGCCGCCAATAATGACCCTACCATTGGTAATCTGATTGCTGATGCAATGGAGAAGGTAGGCAAGGATGGAGTAATTACTGTAGAGGAAGCAAAAACAATGGAAACAAATTTAGATGTAGTAGAGGGAATGCAATTTGACCAGGGCTATCTTTCGCCTTATTTTGTTACCAATGCTGAGAAGATGGATGTGTCTCTGGAGGAGCCCTATATTTTGATTCATGAAAAGAAGATATCGGTGCTCAAGGATATGCTTCCTTTATTAGAAAAACTCGCCCGCACCGGTAAGCCACTCTTGATTATCGCTGAAGATGTAGAAGGAGAAGCATTAGCAACCTTGGTGGTAAATAGGATAAGAGGAACTCTTGCCTGCGCAGCAGTAAAGGCACCCGGTTTTGGTGACCGCCGAAAGGCAATGTTAGAAGACATTGCTGTACTTACCGGCGGGAGAGTGATTAGCGAGGATTTGGGAATAAAATTGGAGAATGTTGATATCAAGGATTTAGGAAGAGCGAAAAGAGTGCACATTGATAAAGAGAATACTACTATTGTAGAAGGAGAAGGAAAGAGTTCGGATATCTCGGGGCGGATTGCTCAGATTAAGAAACAGATTGAAGAATCTACCTCTGACTATGATAAAGAAAAACTCCAGGAGAGGTTAGCAAAGCTTGCCGGGGGAGTAGCAGTGATTAATGTGGGAGCAAGCACCGAGACCGAGATGAAGGAGAAAAAGGCAAGGGTAGAGGATGCTTTGCATGCCACTCGCGCCGCAGTAGAGGAGGGGATTGTCCCCGGAGGCGGAGTGGCTCTGTTGCGAGCTTCTAAGGCCCTGGATGAATTAAGATTGCGAGGAGATGAGAAGATTGGTCGTCAAATAATCAAACGGGCATTGGAAGAACCAATGAGGCAGATTATCAATAATGCTGGAGTGGAGGGTTCGGTAGTAGTAGAAAAGGTTAAGCAAGAGGAGGGTAATATTGGCTATGATGTCTTAAAAGAAAATTATGTAGATATGATTGACTCCGGGGTTATTGACCCAACCAAGGTTACCCGGAGCGCATTAGAGAATGCGGCAAGTATTTCGGCTTTGTTGGTTACTACCGAAGCTTTGATTACTGATATTCCCGAGAAAGAAAAACCGGCGGCGCCTCCAACGCCTCCGGGTGGGGGAATGTATTAATAAAAAAGTAGTAAAAAGTAAAATAATAACAGCGGAATTTGCTTTACAGATTTCTATCCTCAGCCCGTCTACGCTAAAGCTTCGCCGGGCTTCGGCTCTCGCCTTTGGCGAGAAAGGAAAAGTAAAGTAATAAATAAAAGCGAAAGGGACTTTGTTCATTTCTATTCTTCGCTTTGCTTATCCTTACGGGTACAGGCAGGCTCTCGCCTTTGGCGAGAAAGGAAAGGAGGAGAAAAATGAATTTGAAACCATTAGGTGACCATATTATTGTTAAAAGGTTAGAGGCAGAAAACAAAACAAAAGGAGGAATTGTAATCCCGGATACCGCTAAAGAAAAGCCCCAGCAAGGAAAGGTAATTGCTGTCGGAAAAGGAAAGGTGCTTGAGGATGGTAAGGTTATTCCTCTGGAGGTAAAAAAGGGGGATAGAATTCTTTTTGGTAAATATTCAGGAGATGAAATCAAGATTGATTTAGAAGATTATCTGATTATTCGCGAGAGCGATGTTCTGGCAATAATTGAGTAATAAATGAAACTACCCAGCACTAATTTTCTGCTTTGGTTAGGCATCTCTGAAAAATTAGTGCTGGGTTTTTTTATCACTTGACGAGAGAAGTGGTATGTTTTATAATTGATTACAGAGATTAAATGCAGATTTAGAAGACTTCTCATCAAATTTTAACTTGTGCCCGCTTATGCCCGTAAGGGTATAAGGGTTATTGCTGTAATCAAGTATAGTCGTCAAATATGATTATGCTTGAAAATAATGCAAAAGATAGTAGTAATTGATAGGTATCTGAAAGCAAGATTTCTGTTTTTTAAATGGCGGTATAGTTTAGCATTAATAAGTAAACTCACTTTAAGCTTGGCAATGGCAGGGGTTACTGGGCTTTTAGCTCAGATTTGTATCCCTCTGCCCTGGACACCGGTTCCTATCACCGGTCAGGTTTTGGGCGTTCTTTTAAGCGGAGTAGTTTGCGGAGGGACATTTGGAGCGGTTAGCCAATTATTCTATGTAAGTCTGGGATTAGCCGGGGTGCCTTGGTTTGCCGGAGGAACCACAGCGTCCTTAGTCTCCCCTACTTTTGGCTATCTTATCGGTTTTATTATTACTCCGTTAATAATTGGCCGACGGACAGATAGATATATCGGAGCACGGAGTTTTTTTTCTCAATTGAAGCTTATGATGTTAGGAGTAGGAATTATTTATCTCTCGGGAGCGTTTGTTTTGTCTCTGGTTATAAAATCAGGACTTTGGGAAACACTGCTTAAAGGAGTAATTCCCTTTATTCTTGTAGACTTAGTAAAAGCCTTGCTAGCCGCGGGTTTATCTTTTTCCATTCTCCCTCAGGCCTCTTATAATGGAGAGATAGATAAAGCGAGATACAGAGAGCGGAGATATTAAATGTTTGTTTCCCGTTTAAATCCAGTATTTTTAAAACTTGGAAGCATAGAAATAAGGTATTATGGTCTAATCTGGCTACTTTCTTTCTTCATCAGTTTAGGGCTCATCAACTCTCTGGCAAAGAGAAAGAAGATAAAGATGGAGAAAAAAGAGATTTTTGATCTTGTTTTTTATGTCCTTTTAGGTGGGATTTTGGGCGCGCGGCTCGTCTATATTTTGCTCTATAACTTTAATTTCTATTTAAGCCATTTAGGAGAAATCTTCGCCATCTGGCATGGTGGTTTGTCAGTCCACGGGGGCTTTTTAGGCGGGCTGTTGAGTGGGTTGATTTACTGCCGTCGCCGCAAGGTTGATTTTTTTGCTCTTGCTGATATTTTTGTTATTCCCCTGGCCCTTTGCCTCTCTTTAGGAAGGATAGGGAATTTTATTAACGGTGAGCTATACGGCCGAATCAGCTCTTTGCCCTGGGCGGTAAAGTTTCCGGGGGTAGAGGGTTTTCGTCACCCCTCTCAGTTCTATGAATCTTTTAAAAACCTGATTATCTTTGCTGTTCTCTGGAATTTAAATAAAAAGCGGGTTAAGAAAGGAACAATTTTTTTCTTATTTATTACACTCTATTCTTTATTTAGGTTTTGGGTAGAGTTTTTTCGCCAGCCCGACCCCCAGCTTGGATTTCTCTGGAGGAATCTGACAATGGGGCAGTTAATCTCTATTCCTTTTTTCTTCGCCGGAATAGGGGGATTAGCGCTGATGGCATTGATTAAATCCAACGATGGCACTGATGAATTATCAGTATAATCAGTGATAAATCAGTGTAATCAGTGATATAATGATTCAACAGACCTTAGTTCTAATCAAGCCTGACGGACTAAAAAAGTCCTTAACCGGCAATGTTTTGACCCGTCTTTCGGAAACCCGTCTGGATATTATTGCCGCTAAGATTGTAAGTGTCCGCCGAGAGTTAGCCGAAGAGCACTATCGCCATCTAAAAGACAAATCTTTTTTTGAAGACCTGATTAAATATAAACCAATCCTGAGGAGGCAAATGCTGTTTCTATTCGCGGGGCTTACGGCAGAATAACTACCAGCGGCGTTTATGAAAATGTAATTCATGTCTCTGCAAACGAAAAAGAGGCTGAACGGGAGATAAAACTCTGGTTTGAACCCGACGAGATTATCGTGGATATTTATCCCACCAAGATTGTTAAAAAGGAGATGGAGAAAAAGGTGTGGGCGTAAATGTGCCCCGCTGCAGGCCTCTCCCCAAGAAACAAACCTTTATAAGTTTCTTTTTAACACCATAAGAGAAACTACTATAAAAAGAAAATGAGGAAACCAGGCCGAGATTAAAGGAGGCAAAATTCCCCCTTTTCCCAGCGCTAAACTGATAGACATAAACCCATAATATACTAACCCCAAAAACAAACAGATTCCTATCCTTGCAAAAAGCCCACCCCTTCCTTTAGTTGCCATTCCAAAAGAAAGCCCTAAAAATATGATTACCAAATTTATCCAGGGAAAAGAAATTTTATAGTGCCAGTCCACCAATTCTTTTTGCGGTCTATAATTAGCCGAAGAGAGCCGCTTAATCATTTTCTTTAGTTCTCTACTGTTCATAAACTCAACCCTTTTTGCGGAATTTAGAAAATCAGTTGGTTTTTCTTCTATATCTATTATCTTCTGTTCATATTTTAAGGGCTCACCTACAATTTTACCGAGAGAATTTAATTTAGAGATAATAACATTAGAAAAGTTCCATTTGTTATTCAGCCACTCTGCTTTTTGAGCGATGATTCTTTGACGGATATGTCTATTTTTATCCTGAACAAAGATTATTATATCTTTGGCAGTATTCTTTTGTGCATCGTATTCTTTTATATAGAATATCTGATTTTTACTTCCGTAGAGAGTAACATTGTGCAGAATTTTTTCTTTCCTGGAGAAGGGATTGAAAGTCAGAGGGACAAGCCTCTCGCTGATAATAAAGATTCCCAGACTGATAATTATTCCCAGCAAGAGAATAGGGGCAGTGGTTTTTACAAAATTTATCCCCGCCGCTTTTATAGGAATTATTTCGTTAGTTTTTTCTAAGCTCCCGAGGCAATGAAGACTAGCGAGGAGTGCGGCTATAGGAGTGGTGCGGGTGAGAATAAGAGGGATGTAATTTAGATAATACTTGAGCAAAAAGAGAAGCGTCCATTTTTGCTTAATGATTTCATCTAAATTATCAAATAAATCTACAATGATGTAAAGGAAAATAAACAGCAATAGACAATAAAATAAAGGGAGCAGAAAACGCTTTAAGATATAACGGTGAAGGATAAGCATAGTAAATTTGCTGCGAGTTTCAGGCCACAAGTTGCAGGTCAAAAAGCAAAAAGCCTGCAGCCTGAAGCTTGAGGCCCGTAGCCTGAATTTATCTCTCAACCGCCAAATAAGTTGAAATTAAACCCACGGCGATAATAATTATATTCGGCAGCCACATCCAGAAATAAGGATTTGCGTTTTTAGAGATAATCAATCCTTTGCCTGCGGCCATTAGCAAATAATAAAACAAAATAATACCCAATCCCAGACTAAATCCGATGGACTTTTCTCCGCGTTTAGTAATTACTCCTAAGGGAAACCCAATAATTATAAAGGCAAGCACCGAAAAAGAAAAGGAGAATTTTCGTTGCATTTCGGCAATTAAGGGAATAACCGAGATTCCTTTTTTCCTTAACTGTTTTATTTCGCCTTTCAATTCTTTAATACTCATATCTTTAATCTTTTTTTCTATTTTTTTTCTTTTTAACTCTTGTGTGAGGTTCAGAATTAAAGGGTATTCCTCAAAATCGCATTTATAAAATTTACTTGGCTCGGTTGGGTCTTGCTCCTCGCTGGAACCCTTAATCAGCTTTAAGATAATCTTTTTTTCTTTGGATGGGGAAGCCGATAAAATTAGTCCTTCGCGGGCAATAATCGTGCGTGTTTTTTTACCTTTCCGCGGTTGATAGATACGGATGTGCTTTAGTTTATTTCCTTTAATCTCATGGATGAAGATGATATAGTCCTTGAATTCCTTGATAAAACGACCACTCTCTAAATAAGAGGTCGGTTTACGGGCGCCAATTCCAATAATGGTTTTTCGAGAAGCAAAGTGGCTCCAGGGGATGATATGATTTTCCAGAACTACCAGAGATAAACTTATTATAATCCCTATTGTTATCAGAGGTAGCAGAAGTCGATAGAGAGAAAAACCAGAGCAGCGAATGGCGGTAATTTCATTATTAGCAGAGAGATGACCAAAGGTTAAAAGGATAGCCACAAGCACGGCTATCGGAACTGTGTAGTTTAGTAAAGAGGGAAGAAGGAGAAGAAAGAGTTTTCCTACAGAGACTAAATTCACTCCCTTATTGATTACTTAAGATATAGGAGTTTAGAATTTTCATTTTATAGCATCGGATTTTCAATCCGATGCAAAAATCTGTGCAATCTGGTTTTAATTGCCGTAATCAGATTGCCAAACGAAGTGAGGCATATCTTATCTCCCCACAAGTGCTAAAACCTCTACCCTCTTTGCCCCTCCTTGCTTTAAAACCCGGGCGCATTCATTAGCCGTCGCTCCACTGGTGAACACATCATCAATGAGAAGAATAGACTTTTGAGCAACCTCTTTTTGCTCTCTCGTTTTGAAGGCCCCGGCAATATTGGAAAGCCGCTTTTCCGGGGGAAGGATGGTCTGAGAGGAGGTTTGCTTGATGCGGATTAGGGCATTGGCAAGAGGTATGGAAATTTGTTTATTGATTTCTTTAGCCAGAAGTTCAGATTGATTAAACTCCCGCTGGCGAAGTTTTCTTGGGTGTAAGGGAACAGGAACAAGGACATTTATTATCTGCCAGTTTAAATTTATCTTTATAAAATCAACCATCAATTTTCCCAATGGTTTTGATAGATATTGTTGTCGGTGATATTTAAACAAGTGAATCAGGTCTTTGATTATGCCCGTATATTTACCCACTGCCCAAGCCCGTTGAAAATAAACTGGCGAACAATCGCATTTGACCGAGAAAGGAGGTTTATTTTTGATGATTTTACTGTAGCATTCGCTGCAAAGATAAGAACCATCGTCAAAATTCAGCTTTTTCTTGCAGATGACGCAATTTAAGGGATAGATTAAATCAAGGGATTTTTTGAGAATTATTTTTAAATTTGTCAACCATTTCTGCATTTGCTAACATAATACTATCATTTTAGATGATTGTCAACGGAAGTTCGTTTTTTCTTATTCTTGCAGAGAGGGGATTACTGACTTTTCTACTTTCCTAAAAAGCGGACATTATACCTGTCCTTCGCACAGGTCCCTGGCTATTTTTGCCTTAACTTCACTCTACATACTTGACAAAATTCTGACTTTATGATAATTTACCCCGCTAGAAGGCTCCGCCCTTTCTAATAACCCTTCAAAGGAGGTCTTTAAAGAGAAAGCAACTTATAATTCTAGAGAATTCTCTCTTCCCGCTGGCCTTCTCTATCAGGCAGTTATTAAGGTTATCTATTCCTAGTAGTTTGCTATTGAGAAAGAAGATAAAGAGAAAGATTTTATTTTAGCAAAGAGATATTTCCATAAGGGCAAAAGAGACATTATTTTAATCTTGCAGGCGAAGATAATTCCCGAGATAGATAAATCCGTTCTTTACCTTAATGCCCTTGGCAAGTGAAAGATTATTTGTGGCTGATAGAACCCGTTTCTTTTTATGGCTCATTCCCTTGCCCGGTGGAGGAGATAAAGAAGTTTCAAAGATTAAAGAGGAAGAGAAAATAATCGAAGACCGGAAATTCTATCAAAGATTCTTTGATAGAGATAGAATTGAAGAGGAAATAAATAAACCGAAAGAGGAGTTAAAGGATAAAGTAGAAAGAAAGGAGGAGAAATGAAGATTAAACGGTTTATGCCTCTCTGGAGTGGGGTTATGCTGATAGTGTTTTTAAGTGGGTGCGCGAGGGTAGAGCGCGTAAGAAAACCTGAAGAAAAATCTGTATTGACTATCACTGGTGCACCAATCTCTGTATCAATAAATGTAAAAGCCCCTGATTATCCGACCTTAAACCAATTCAAACAGAAGTTATCCGAGATAAAAGGTGTAAAAAGTATTTATCAAAGGAAGTTCTCGGTTTCTCAAACTTCAGAATTAGAGATAAGATATATAGGCTCTGTAGAGAAGCTTGCAGATGAAATAATAAATATGGATTTTCCAGATTTTACACTCGAAATAACAGATTTTGACCAAACGAGCATCAATCTTAAAATAGTCCCTTTAACTACTGAACAAGAATATTAAATACTTTTTTAAATCTTTACCCCGTTAGAAAGCCCCGCCCTTTCTAACGGGGTTTACCGCAAGTCTATATTTCCTACATTGCAACTTGCTGAATCTATCTTTTCGCTTTCTCCTCTTTTTTGTTCCAAAGCCCTTTTTTAGATATCTCTGTAATCTATTTTAATCACTGTAATCAGATTGCCGAGCGGTAGCGAGGCAATCTTGACTTTTAGAGGGGGATGGGGTAGAATACAAAAAACAGAGGACAGTTGACAGAGAACAGTAAATAATAGGCAGTTGACAGTTGGCAAAATAAAATTGCCTACTGTATACTGCCTTCTGTTCCCTGTAGACCGTAAATTGTGGACTGAGTTCTTCTGATAGAGTTATGCTCAAAAGACGCCGAATACTATTATTTACTTTCCTTCTTCTTTTTCTCCTTAAAGCCGATTTTTGCTTTTCTTTTTCTGCGGATGTGAAACCAATCTGCAATAGAAAGTACTTTTCCCAAGTCCGTTCACTTATTTCCGAGGCAGAGCAGTCAATCTATATTATTCTTTACATAGCGCGTTATTATCAAAAATACCCCGATAGTTCGTCTAATAGATTAATCCGAGAACTAATTTCAGCAGCTAAGCGAGGTGTAGATGTCCAGGTAATCCTTGACCGATCTAATTGGAACGAAAAGAATACAGCCGAAAATAAAGCAACAGCTAGGATTTTTAGCGAAGGTGGCGTCCGGGTTTGGTTAGACGATTTTAAAAAAACCAGCCATAATAAATTAATCATTATTGATGGAAGATATGTAGTTATCGGCAGCACAAACTGGTCTTATTATGCCCTGGACAAAAATAACGAATCCTCGGTTTTGATTGATTCCCCGGAAGTGGCTGATGTATTTAAAAAATATTTTGCGGAAGTCCAGGCAAAATCTGAGAAATTTGATGCTTCGGAGAGCCCGCCCAAACCGAGTTTGGGAAAGAGGATAAGGAGGTTGTTTATTGAGGAGAGGTAAGCTTCAAGTTACAGGCTACAGGCTTCACACTGAAAAATAAAGTTCTTTAGTATATTTATCTGGAGGAATGAATGAATGCTCTAATTATTGTTTTAATTGTTAGTATAGTTGCTCTTTTGATTTTTAATATCATCAACAGCAGTAGAGCAAAGGGAGATAAGCAGGGTCTATTGATGCTCAATCAGCAAATCGGTCAACTCACTGCTCAGATGAATAGCCAGCTAAATGTGATAACCGAACAGGTCAACCAGCGGCTTAAGGAGAACGCCGAGGTTCTGCAACAAACCAACAAGAATATCGGCGAGAGATTGGATAGAGCTGCTGCCGTAATCGCTCCCATACAGAACAGATTAGGAGAATTAAAAGAGGCGAGCAATAGGATGTATGAAGTGGGCAGGGATATTTCCCGTTTGGAGAACCTTCTCAAGGCCCCTAAGTTTCGCGGAGAGATGGGCGAGTTTTTATTAGAGAATTTGCTTTCTCAAATCCTCCCCCGGGATCATTTTACTCTCCAGCATAGTTTTAAAAACGGGGTCCAGGTGGATGCGGTAATTCGTCTGGGAGAAAAATTAGTGCCGGTGGATTCTAAATTTCCCTTAGAGAATTTTAAAAAGATGATTGAAGAGAAGAACCAGGAAGAGAGGAAGAAGTTACATAAAGAGTTTGTCCGCGATGTCCAAAAGCATATTGACGCCGTAGCCAATAAGTATATTCTTCCCGACGAAGGGACCTATGATTTTGCTCTGCTTTATATCCCGGCTGAGAATGTCTATTACGAAACAATAGTCAAGGAGGATAAAGCAGATATTTGTTCCTATGCCCTTTCCAAAAAGATAATACTTGTTTCGCCAAATAGTTTCTATGCTTATCTGATGGTTATTGTCCAGGGACTGCGAGGGATGCAGATAGAGAAGAATGCCCAAAGGATTATTGCCAATTTAGGCAGGTTAAATCAGGATTTGGCAAAGTTTAGCGAGGATTTTGTTTTAATCGGTAAGCATCTTGGGAATACGAAAAATAAATACGAGGACGCCGAGAGAAAATTAGCCCGCTTTAGCGATAAACTTCTCGGAGTAAGTCAGGAGAAAAAGGAGTTGGAATTATTTAATGAATAAGGTTCTGGAAGGATTAAATGACGAGCAGAAAGAAGCAGTGCTTTTTGACGAAAAGCCCCTCTTGATTATCGCCGGGGCAGGAACAGGCAAGACCAGCGTGATTACCCGCAAAATTGCCTACCTGATTTCTACTAAAAAAGCAAAGCCATCGGAGATTTTAGCCCTTACCTTTACCGATAAGGCCGCTGCCGAGATGGAAGAGCGGGTTGACCTTCTCATTCCCTATGGCTATGCCGATGTTCTAATCAGCACCTTTCATTCCTTTGGCGATGAACTCTTGAGAGAAAACGCTTTAGAGATGGGTCTGACTGCCGATTTTAAGGTCTTGACCAAAGCCGAGCAGATTATCTTTTTCAAAGAACACCTCTTTAAATTTTCCCTTTCTTCTTATCGCCCCTTAGGCAATCCTACTCGCTACATTGAGGCAATCGTCGGTTTATTCAGTCGGGCAAAGGATGAGGATGTGGGAGCCCAGGAGTATTTAAGATACGCGGAAGAATTAGAAAAAGAAGCAAAGAGCCCGGAGGAGAAAGAACTTGCCCAGCGTCAGAAAGAGATTGCTCTTTCTTATCGAAAATATGAGCAATTATTATTAGAAAATAATTGTGTGGATTTTGGCAATCAGGTTTATCTAACTCTAAAACTCTTTCGTGAGCATCCGGCTATTTTAAAGAAGTATCAGCAGAAATTTAGATATATCTTAGTGGATGAATTTCAGGATACCAATTATAGCCAGTTTCAATTGGTGAAGCTTTTGAGCGGAGAGCAAAACAAGGTTACTGCCGTTTGTGACGATGATCAGGCAGTCTATAGGTTCCGGGGAGCGGCTATTGGCAATATCCTGAACTTCAAAAAGGCATATCCCGACCTCAGAGAGATAGTCTTGACCAAAAATTACCGTTCAAGCCAGAGGATTTTAGATGCAGCTTATCGTTTGATTCAATACAATAACCCCAAAAGGTTGGAGGCGAGGGAAGGGATTAGCAAAAGATTAATAAGCCACACGTTTACCCCGTTAAATAGTCCGCCGCAGGCGGAATTTAACGGGGTAAACGCTCCACGCTCCACGCCAGCTAAGGGATTTACCCAAAGGGCAAATATAGAAAAAAGGCAAAAAGAGCTTTTTGAGAAAAAAGAAAGACCCGTTTTATCCTCTGAAGAAGTAGGCCCCGTTAGAAGTCCCTTGGCACAAAGTGCCAAGGGTAATCCCGACAAGTCGGGACTTACTTCTGATGGGGTAAAGCATCTGCATTTTGAGACCCTTTCTGACGAAGCCGACAAGGTAGCCGAGATTATCAAAGAAGCGGCAGAGTTAAAGAAATATACCTATCAGGACTTTGCTATCTTGGTTCGAAGCAATAACGACGCCACCCCTTTTATTCAGGCATTAAATACGAAAGGGATTCCCTGGAATTTTAGTGGAAATCAAGGGCTGTATGCCCGGGAGGAGATAAGGAATATCATCGCTTTTCTCAAGGTAATTACCAATCTTAACGACAGTATCAGTCTTTATTATTTAGCAAGTTCGGAGATTTATCAGTTAGATACTATCGATTTAACCCGGGCTATGAACTATGCCAGCCGCAGAAAGCAGGGGCTTTATGAAGTTTTTTGTTCTATCTATAAAATTCCGGAGTTGCAGAGTATCGCCACAGAAAGCAGGGCGACCATTGAGAAGATAGTGAAGGACATCCAATATTATATCAAACTTTCCCGTGAGCAGACCACTGGTAGGTTAATATATCTCTTCCTTACGGAAACTGGCTATATCAATCGTTTAAGTAAATCTGGGAGTCCTGCTGATGAACAAAAGATCGAGAATATTGCCCGCTTCTTTGACATTGTGAAGGATAGCGAAATTCTTTTAGAGAAGGACAGAGTTCTCAATTTTGTTGGATATTTGGATGCTCTAATAGAAGTAGGCGATGACCCTCCTACAGCCGAGGTAGACCCGGATATTCCCGTAGTAAACATTCTGACTATTCATAAAGCAAAGGGGTTGGAATTTAGAGTGGTCTTTTTAGTAAGTTTGGTGATGCATAAGTTTCCCTTACCTGACCGCCGTCAGGAACTTGAACTTCCCGAGGAGTTAATAAAGGATATTCTGCCCGAGCACGATTTTCATCTGCAGGAGGAGCGAAGGCTTTTTTATGTGGGGATGACCCGGGCAAAGGAAAATCTCTTTTTGACGAGCGCCCGCGATTATGGCGGAAAGAGGTCAAGAAAGGTTAGCCAGTTTGTTTTGGAGGCGCTGGATATGCCGGTAATAAAGATATTCTGAATCTCAGTTATTTTCAGATAGACGATTATCTCACCTGTCCGTTAAAATATAAGTATGTGCACATCTTGCGGGTGCCTATTCTGCCTCACCATACGGTTGTTTATGGGCGGGCAATGCATATTGCTGTTGGTTATTATTACCAGAAGAAAATGCAGGGAAGGAGGATAACCAAGGAAGAGCTGCTTCGTCATTTTGACTCGGTTTTTGTAAACGAGGGGTTTCTTACCCGCGAACACGAGGAATTAGTCCGCGAGCAGGGAAGGAAAGCCCTGTCTTTATTCTTTGATAAAGGGGAACAAACGAGGAAACTGCCGGCTTATATTGAGAAGAGATTTTCCTTTTTGTTGGGCAGGGATAAGATTAGCGGACGCTGGGATAGGATAGATATGGATAAAGATGGAGCGGTAATTATTGATTTTAAGTCCTCAAAGGTGGTTAACCAGGAGCAAGCCGATAAAAGGACAAAAGAGAGTTTGCAGCTTTCTATCTATGCCTTGGCTTATAAAAATATATTTGGCAAAATTCCCGATAGGGTTGGGCTCTATTTTTTAGAGACAGGATTATTGGGTAGTTATTCGCACAGTGAGAGTGATTTAGAAAAGACAATCGAGAAGATTAAGCAGGCGAGCGAGGGAATTCGGGCGGGCGATTTTGCGGCAAAGCCGAGTTATTTTGCCTGTCAGTTCTGCGCCTATCGGGGGATATGCCCGGAAAAAGAGAAATGAATTTTTTGAAAGAGGTTTCACCTCACTCATAGACAACGAGATGAAAACCGGGATTGCTGACCTGCCTTTACATTATGGGAGGACCCCGCGCTGGCTGTTTTCGCGGATGGAGCGATTAGCCAGCCAGATTATTACGGTGATTGTCAAGGAGTATTCAGTCGAAGAATTTTTGCTTAAAATTTCTGACCCCTTTTGGTTTCAAGCCTTTGGCTGTTGTTTGGGGTTTGATTGGCACTCTTCCGGCCTTACTACCACGGTTTGCGGGGCAATAAAATCTGGCTTAAAGAATACGGGTAAGGAATTAGGGATTTTTGTAGCGGGCGGCAAGGGAAAGACATCGCGCGAGACCCCCCAGGAGATTACCCAGATTGGCGAGAGGCGTTTGGTAAAAAATCCCGAGGGACTTATCTATGCCAGCCGCCTCTCGGCAAAGGTGGACAGTAGCGCCTTGCAGGACGGTTATGAGCTTTATCACCACTCATTTATCTTTACGAGCAGCGGAAAGTGGGCGGTTGTCCAGCAAGGGATGTCTAACCACTGGGCAAGGCGTTATCACTGGTTGAGTGAGGATGTTAAAGATTTTGTCTCTGAACCCCACTCAGCAATCTGTTCGGATTATAAGACGAGAACCTTAAATATGGTTGCCCGAGAGAGTGAGAAAGCGAGAGAAGGAGTAGCCTATTTAGCCCGCCAGAGGCCAAAGAAGGTAATGAGAGAGATAGATAGAATAGAAAAATTGACTTTGCCTCAAAAACACTCTCTTTCTGTTCAAGATATCCAACCGCGAAATCTAAATAAGGTTTTGCTCACTACCTATGAAAGACACCCGGCAAACTTTGAGGAGTTATTAGGTATAGAAGGTGTGGGTGCGAGGACCGTGCGAGCGCTCTCACTAATCTCGGAGCTGATCTACGGCACCAAAGTAAGTACCCGCGACCCGGCTCGCTTTTCCTTTGCCCACGGGGGCAAAGACGGCTACCCTTATTGGGTAAACAAAAAGCAGTATGATAACTCTATAAACTTTCTCCGCGAAGCAATTTCACAGGCAAAATTGGGCCGGAGGGAGAAGTTAGAAGCGATACAGAGGCTAAATGAAACAACGTGAAACATGGGGGACGCACATTGGAATGATTCTGGCGATGATTGGCACTGAGGTAGGATTGGGGAACATCTGGCGATTTCCCTATCTTTGCGGGAAATACGGCGGGAGCGCTTTTCTCATTCCTTATCTAATTTTGCTTTTTGCTGTGGCTATCTTTGCGGTAATGTGCGAGTGGACATTGGGGAGATTTACTCGCCGCAATCCCTTAGGGGCGTTTGAAACAATCAAATTCCCTCAGGGAACAAAAGTAGGAGTCTGGGGGATTATCGGACCATTTTTCCTTTACGCCTATTACATTGTAGTTAGCTCCTGGGTTTTGTTCTATGCATTTGCCTCTTTGGGGAGGGCCTATTTTAAAGCTGATGCCGAGGCATTCTTTGTTAATTTTTTGAGTAGCCCGGCAATCTTTTTGGTGCATATTGTCTGCGTAGCAATCTGTAGTGCGATTATTGGTTTAGGGGTGCGTAAAGGTATTGAAAAGGCGAGCAAGTTTATGATATCTACGCTGTTTATTTTACTTTTGATTGTCGTCTTGCGGGCAATAACCCTGCCCGGAGCAAGCAAAGGTTTTGAATTCTATATGCACCCTCGCTGGCAGGAGATGTGGAACTTAGAGGCATGGAGTGCGGCTTTGGGCCAGATATTTTTTACCCTGAGTTTGGGGATGGGGGCAATGCTCATCTATGGCTCTTACCTGAAAGACAAAATTGGCATTCCCAAGAATGCCCTTGCCTGTGCCCTGGGCAATACATCCGTTTCTCTACTGGCTGGCTTTGCTCTCTTTCCTGCTACCTTTGCTCTCGGAATGGAAGAGGTTGTTCATAAGGAGAGCATTGGTTTAACCTTTATTGTTCTGCCCAAGTTATTTGTTAGAATGCCCTTAGGTTGGTTTTTTGGTTTTTTGTTTTTTCTTTTGCTCCTATTCGGGGCACTTTCTTCGGCAGTTAGTATTCAGGAGCCCAGTGTTGCCTGGCTGATTGAGGAGAGAAAATGGAGCCGAAAAAAAGCGGCCCTTTTCACAGGTATCATCCTCTGGCTTTTGGGCCTGCCGTTTATCCTGAACGGCTGGGCAAAGGGTGGATTAGGAACAAAGTTATCTCTCCTTGCCAAGATGGATACTATCATTGGTCAGCTTGCCTTGCCTCTTTTTAGCTTATTGGCGGTGATTGCCGTTGGTTGGGTAATGAAGAACGGTTTTGGGGAAATAAACAAGAATGCCCGTTATAAACTTCCTCTATTTTTCAAGCACTGGATAAGATTGGGCGTGCCCTTGTTTATCTCTTTCCTGTTTATCTCTACGCTTGCAAAGAGTATCAAGGAAATCTTTGGGTTTTCTGTTAGCGAGTCCACTCTACTTATGACCTTTATTGTTTGTCTAATTATTTGGGGAGGATTTGCCTTTCTCACCAGGATGGCTTTAAGGGTAGAGAAGGAGAAGGAGATGCTGTGATATTGGAGAAGATTGGGAGTTTTTTTGCCGGCGAGAGAGTTGGTTGGCTAATTGTTCTGGGCGGAATTACAATAATTTATACTGGCTTTATCATCTGGCTAAAAAGAAAAAGGTATAATTGAACTGATTGAGGTTTCGCCTCAATTAGATGGTCAAAGTAATTAATGAAAACAAAGGATATGAATTTCCGCTATCAGCCAAAAGAAACCGAAGAGAAGTGGTATAGCTATTGGGAAGAGCAGGGTTATTTTACTCCTGAAATAGATGTAAAGAAAAAGCCATATACAATTGTTATCCCTCCGCCCAATGTCACCGGTGTCTTGCACATGGGGCACGCCTTAAATAATGTTTTGCAGGATATCCTAATCCGCTGGAAAAGAATGCAGGGCATTCCTACGCTTTGGCTGCCGGGAACAGACCACGCCGGAATTGCTACCCAGAATGTAGTAGAAAGAATGCTCTCCAAAAAAGGGCTAAAAAGGCAGGATTTGGGTAGAGAAAGGTTTATCCAGGAGGTATGGAGATGGAAAGAGGAGCACGGCTCTACAATTATCAATCAGTTAAAGAGATTGGGCTGTTCCTGCGATTGGTCAAGAGAAAGATTTACAATGGATAAGGGGCTCTCCGCTGCTGTCCAGGAGGTTTTTATAAGGTTGTATGAAGAGAGGTTTATCTATCGGGGCAATTATATCGTTAACTGGTGTCCGCGTTGTCAGACGGCTTTGAGCGACGAAGAAGCGCCGCATAAAGAAATAGAGGGAAAGCTGTATTATATAAAGTATCCTCTAAAAGAGCGCAAAGGGCAAAGGGCAGAGGGCAAAGGGAACTCGCAACCCGATTTTGTTGTTGTTGCTACCACCAGACCAGAGACGATGTTTGGAGATGTGGCCGTGGCGGTTCATCCGCGAGATAAGAGATATAAAAAATTGATTGGCAAAAAAGCAATTCTGCCGATATTAAATAAGGAAATTCCGATTATCAGCGATTCGGCAGTGAATTCCAATTTTGGCACGGGAGCAGTAAAAATTACCCCTTTTCACGATGCCAACGATTTTGATATTGCCCGGAGGCATAACTTGTCCGGAGCTTTTTGTATGAATCCTAACGGAACTATGAACGCAAATGCGGGAGAAGACTATGAGGGTATGGGCCGCTTTGAAGCACGGGAGGCGCTAATAGAGGATTTAAAAGAACGAAAATTATTACTAAAAATAGAGCCACATCTGCACTCCGTAGAGCACTGCTACCGTTGTCACACAATGATAGAACCCTATCTTTCTCACCAGTGGTTTGCGCGGATGAAGCCGTTGGCAAAGAAGGCGATTGAGGTGGTTAAGAAAGGAGAGATAAAGTTTTATCCTCCTCGCTGGACAAAAGTCTATCTCAATTGGATGGAGAATATAAGAGATTGGTGCATTTCTCGACAGATATGGTGGGGACATCGACTGCCAGTTTTTTACTGCAAAAATTGCATTCAAAAGACTGGCAGTAAATCCCAATTTCCAAAACAAAGAGGAATTATTGTAGCAAAGACAAAACCTGAGAGATGTCCTTATTGTGGCTCAAGCGAGATTTATCAGGATGAGGATGTTCTGGATACCTGGTTTTCCTCCTGGCTTTGGCCGTTCTCTACACTCGGCTGGCCGGAAAAACAGAAGACAGAAGACAGAAAACAGAAAACAGATTTAGATTACTTTTATCCTACTTCCACATTGGTCACGGCCCCGGAGATTATCTTCTTTTGGGTTGCTCGGATGATTATGGCCGGGATGAAATTTATGGGCAAAATCCCCTTTAAAGATGTTTATATTCATGGCACGGTTCGGGATGCTTCGGGCAAGAAGATGTCTAAATCTTTAGGCAATGCTATTGACCCCTTAGAGATAATAAAAGAAATCGGTAGCGATGCCCTGCGTTTTAGCATTGTTTTTATTAGCGCAACCGGCCAGGATATTTTTCTTTCTAAACAGAAGTTTGCTGTAGGGAGAAATTTTGCCAACAAAGTTTGGAATGCTTCCCGCTACATACTGCAAAACTGGGAAGCTAACTATGAAGGGCTACCCTCCATAGTTTTTGCCGGGTCAGCAGATTTGGAGCTCAAAGAAAGATGGATTTTGAGTCGTTTTAATCAGACAATCAAGGAGGTAAATAGGTGTTTAGAAAATTATAGATTTCAGGAGGCGGAAAGCAAGATTTATGAATTCTTCTGGCATCAATTCTGCGATTGGTATATTGAACTGGCAAAGTCAGTTCACGCCACACGCCATACCCTAACGGGCACAGGCACGCCACACGCCACACGCCAGAAACTGAAACCAAAAAGTGTGGAGCGTGGAGCGTGGAGCGTGGAGCGCAGCGAGATTACCCAAACTATTCTCTACCATATTTTAGAAACCTCAATGCGACTACTCCATCCGTTTATGCCATTTATCAGCGAGGAGATATGGCAGCGAATCAGAAGACAGAGGAGAAAAGAGAGAAAACAGAAAGAAAAGCCAGAAAATCTGCAAGCTGAAAGCATTATGGTGGCTGAGTGGCCCAAAGCAGATGAGAAGTTGATAGATAAAAAAGCCGAAGAAGATATGGAACTGCTTATTGAGATAATTCAGGCAATTCGAAATCTATGTGCGGAGTTGAGTGTAAAGAATTTTAAAGAGGTTAAGTTGGTCTTAGTTCATTTTCCTAAGAGATTAGAGAGGTATTCTAATTACCTTTCTCAATTAACCCGTATAGAAAATATTGATTACCAAACCACAAAGCCGAAAAAAGCAATCTCAACAGTAGTTCAGAAAAGTGAGCTCTATCTTGTTTTGAAGGACATTGACCTTTCTAAGGGGAAGGAGCGTTTGACAAGAAAAATAGAGGAATTGGATAAAGAATTAGAGCGCCTCTCTCAGAAATTAGAGCACAAGGACTTTTTGCAAAAGGCGCCGAGAGAAGTTGTTCAAAAGACAAAAGAGACAAGGGAGAAATTAAAGCAAGAAAGGAAGAAAATTTTTGCTATGCTCGGGCAGATCTGAGAGCATCTGTTTGCAGATTTGGTTAATTTTTGGTAGAATTATAGTATGCAGGTGATAAAAATCATAAAAAGGGCATTAAAAGAGGATATTGGTAAGGGGGATATTACCGCTGAGCTTTTAATCCCTCGGGGATTAAAAGGAAGAGCGATTATTATTGCTAAAGAAGAGGGGATAATCGCTGGGCTTGAAGTTGCCGAGAAGGTGCTTAAGAGCCTAAATTCCTCTTTGCAATTCAGAGCCTTTAAAAAGGATGGAGACGCTTTTAAAGAAAACGAGATAGTTGCTGAGGTGGAGGGAATTTTAAGACCAATATTGAGCGCCGAGAGGGTAGTGCTGAATTTTCTGAGCCGCTTATCGGGTATTGCTACTCTTACTTATAGGTTTGTAAAGGAAACAGAGGGTTATGAAGTCAAGATTATGGATACTCGCAAGACAACCCCTAATTTACGAGAATTAGAAAAATATGCCGTGCGGGTTGGAGGTGGGTTTAATCACCGTTTTGGTTTGGATGAGATGATATTGATTAAGGATAACCATATCAAATCCCAAATCCCAAAAACTCCAGATTTAAAAGAAATGATAGAAAAGGCAAGAAAAAAGAGTAAAGGGAAAGTGGAGATAGAGATTGAAGTTACTAATTTAGAGGAGTTTAAGCAAGCCTTGGAGGGAAAGCCGGATATAATTATGCTTGACAATATGAATACAGAAAATATAAGAAAGGCGGTAGAACTCAGGAGGAAGATAACGGGCAGTAGTTCTCCGCCACTGGAGGTTTCCGGAGGGATAAATTTAGAGAATGTTCGAGAGATTGCCCAAACAGGTATAGAGCAGATTTCTATCGGGGCACTTACCACGAGGAGTAATTGTATAGATTTTAGTCTGGAAGTGAGATAATGGGACAAACAAGTCAGACTCAAATGTCTCATTAGGGATGAGTGAAGTTTTTATTTTTTAATAGAGTTAGTTCTACCCAGGATGTGGCTTATAGATTGGCTTTGCAGGGAGAGCAAGAAGGAACGGTGGTGGTTAGCGATTACCAGACTGCCGGCAGAGGAAAATTAGGCAGAAAATGGTTTGCTCCTCCGGAAAAGAATATCCTTTGTTCTGTCATTCTCCGCCCCAACATTTCCCCCGGGCAAGTTTTTTTACTCACCCGCTCAGCGGCTTATGCAATAAAAAAGGTGATTGAAAAGAAGACAGATTTATCTCTCTGTTTCAAGCACCCTAATGACCTCTTGATAAACGGAAAAAAGGTTGCCGGGGTGCTTGCCGAGACGCATCTGAAAGGAGAGAAATTGGAGTTTGTTATTCTGGGAATGGGGATTAATGTAAACGCGGTTAGAGGTAATTACGAGGGTATGTCGGGGCGCCCGGTGGCGACTTCTCAGGGAATAAATGCCGGAAAGGAGCAACTCATAGAGGGAGCCACGTCTCTTAAGCAGGAAACCGGGAAGAGTTTTTCCCGGCCAGCATTGTTGAGAGAGATATTGAGGAACCTCAAAGTAAGGTAGAAGATAAAAGCGGTAAGGTAGAAGATAAAAGCGAGATTTGCTTCACAAATCTCTATCCTCAGCCCGCCTACGCTCGTAGGCGGGCTTCGGCTCTCGCTTCGCGAGTAAGGAAAGGAAAAACAAAAGCGGAAATCTGCTTTGCAGATTTCCTATCCTCAGTTCCCCTACGGGGAACTTCGGCTCCTTCGGCTCTCGCTTCGCGAGTAAGGAAAGGAGGAAAAATGTTAATTACAATGTGCAAATCTAAGATTCAGGGGGCAATAATTACGGACAAGAAATTAAATTATGGTGCGAGTATTACCATTGCTGAGGAACTATTGAAGGCCGCTAATATTCTGCCCAACGAAAGGGTCCAGGTGGTTAATTTTAACAACGGAGCAAGATTTGAGACCTATGTAATCTTAGGCAAGGAGAATTCGGGGATTTGCCTGAATGGTCCCGCCGCCCGCTTAGGAGAAATCGGGGATAAGATTATTATTATCTCTTACGGATTGTTTGAGGAAAGAGAATTGACTAATTTTGAACCCAGGATTATTTATCTAAATGAGCAGAATAGAATTAAAGATTGAGGTTTACCCTGCGGCGATATTAAGAAAGAGATGCCTACCCGTAGAAGAGATCGGTGAGAACGAGATAAACTTGCTGAAGAATATGGCTGAGACAATGTATAGGAATAGAGGCATTGGCTTAGCCGCACCGCAGGTGGGGGTTAACAAGCAGATTATTATTGCCGATATTGGCAGAGGGCTGATAGAACTCATCAATCCCCAAGTTTTCTCTCCCAAAGGTAAGGATAAGATGGAAGAAGGGTGTCTGAGTTTGCCGGGGATTAGTGTAGTGGCGAAAAGGCCCAAGGAGGTTATTGTTTCTGGTTTAAATAGGAGAGGGAAGAAAGTAGAGATGAGACTGAGGGGTTTGATGGCCAGAGTAATTCAACATGAGGTAGACCATCTAAGAGGTATCTTGATTATTGATTATGTCAATTTTATAAAAAGATTTTCTTTAGTGCGCAGAATGAAGCGCAGTTAAAACAGCCTCTGCCGCGAGTTTGCTTGCTCCCCCTTGACCCAAATTAAGGGTTGCCTTTCTCAATTCCTGTTTAGTCTCCTCTATTTTTTGTCTGTTTCTGATTAGTTCTAATACCTCTTGGGCAATCCTTTGCGGCTTTGCTTTATATTGAATAAACTCGGGAACAATCTTTTTTCCAGCAACGATGTTTATTAAGCCGATATAAGGGATTTTGAGTAAAAACTTAGCCAGAAGGGCGGTTAAGAAAGAAGTTTTGTAGATGATGAGCATCGGTTTCTGATAGAGAGCGACCTCTAACGTGGCTGTTCCTGAACAAACCAATATCAAATCCGCCTCCGCGAGGCATCTATTATTTTCAGCAAGGGTTATTGGTAGAGAGAACTTTTTTACTGTTTCGTGAAATTTCTTCTCTTTAACATTAGGTGATTTGGAAAGCAAAAAACGCACATTTTTTACCCCGTTAGAAGTCCCTTGGCACAAAGGGTTAAGGGCGGTCCCGACAAATCGGGACCTGCTTCTAACGGGGTTCAAATGAGAAGAGATTATCTTTGCTGTCTTTAGCATTATCGGCAGAATTTTTTGCACTTCTGTTTTTCTTGAGCCAGGAAGGAGGGAGATGGTTAAACCATCAAAGGGTTTGTCCTTTAAAGAGCCTTCTGAGTTTATTTCCGGAGAGCCGGCGGGCTGTCTTGATATGTCGGAAGAACTAATTCTCACGAGGTCCACCAGGGGATGCCCAACAAAGACAACAGGTATCCCCGCCTTTTTATAGAGTTCCTCTTCAAATTTAAACAGAACAATCATCTTATCCACCAACCTCTTAATTGTTCTTATTCTGCCTTTTCCCCATGCCCAAACCTGGGGGCTGATGTAATAGATAAGAGTGATATTTCTTTTTTTGACTTCTTTGGCAAATCTTAGATTAAACCCGGGATAATCAATCAAGACAACAGCATCGGGTTTTTGTCTCGCTAATTCTTTTGTTAGCCCGTTAAATATTCTGCGAAACCGCGCAAGGTTTTTGACTACCTCTGTAAAACCAACTACGGCTAAGGGAGTGATATTCTCGATGAGCCGAACTCCGGCAGCATGCATTTTCTCTCCCCCCATTCCCAGGAATTCTATGTTTGGAGAGAGCTCTTTTAAAGAGCGGGCTAAATTAGCTCCGTGCAGGTCTCCAGAGGGCTCACCAGCAATCATGAAGAGTTTTTTATTTTTCATTTATTTTTTTTGTAATCATTAAAGCCAATTTCAGGGCTTCAGCGGCTTCATAATCCTGAAAGATATGCCTATTTCGCACATTATTAACAAAAGAAACGATTTCTGACTTGAGTTGTTCCTGTTTATTTTTTAGCTTGATCTTATCGCGGATAATTTTCCCCTTTATTCTTTGCACCCTTTTGACTGTTGAGTTTAAATAATCTAAGGAGAGGTAAACATCGGGCTGGAATATTCTGATTTTTCTCACTTTTTTGCGACTAACTCGGCTGGCAGAAAGATTAGCCCGCGTCCCATTTTTAAATTTTAAATAAGCAAAGACAATATCTTCATAGTCAGAAAGAATTTTAGCGCCAGTAGCTTCAACAGCTTCTATTTCTGAATTTATTAGATGGAGGATGATGTCCAGGTCATGGATCATCAAATCTAAGGTTACTCCCACATCGTCTATGCGAGAGGTATAGGGACCAAGACGCTGGCATTCAATAAATAAGGGTTTACTAATCATTGATTTCACCTTTTTTATTACGGGGTTAAATCTTTCAATGTGTCCGACTTGCAAAATAAGATTTCTTTGGTGGGCAAGATTCAGTAATTCATTTGCTTCTTTCAAGGCAGGGGTAATCGGTTTCTCTAAGAGGATGTTAATGCCTCTTTTTAAAACCTCTTTGGCAATAGAATAATGCAAATAGGTAGGGACAGCAATACTCAGGGCGTCTATTTTGGAAGCAGAAAGGAGGGAAGAGCAATCTTTGTAAAAGGGAATGTGGTATTTAAAAGCAATCTTTTTAGTCGTCGGTTGAGTATCGCATATACCTACTAAATTCACTTGGGGGAGGTTGGCGTAGATACGGGTATGCTCGCGCCCCAATTTCCCCACACCAATAACTGCTACATTTAGTTTACTCATTCAGTAAGCCTGTAATTTAGCGAATCCCGAAGTTTCTGGACAAAGATAAATTAGGCGAATTGAACCCAGCACTAATTTTCATAGAAATCAGCAATTGCTTTGTTTGAAGCTATAATGTTTGTTTAATCCGTAGATTAAACCTGGGTCTTAAAAATTAGTGCTGGGAAATTTAGCTAACATCCCGACGATATGTCGGGATAAGTTTCATTTATGATACTCGGATTTTTCTTTGTTGTCAAGAAAGGGGAAAAGGTGTATAATACATCACTGATAGCACTGATAAAAACTGATTACACTGATAACCAGTGTAATCAGTGAGGGATTTTCATCAGTGTAATCAGTGTTTTATTATGATTGCCATAATCGGGGGAACAAGCATTTTTTCTCTTCCTCTTTTGAAAGAGAAGGGGCCCAAACGGGTTTCTACTAAATACGGAGAAGTCTTTGTTTATCCCTTTGCTCGCTATATTATACTCAACCGTCACGGGATAAATAAGGACATCCCTCCTCATCGGATAAACCATCCGGCAAACCTGACGGCAATAAAATCCCTAGGCATAAAGGAGGTTATTGCTTTAAATTCCTGCGGAAGCTTAGATGAGGAGGTAAAGCCGGGTGCATTTATTGTCCCTAATGATTATCTCAACTTTGATACGGCAACGATTTTTGATAATAAAATAAAACACATCACCCCCGGCTTTGATAAAAGGCTGAGGAGGCTTTGCATTCGGATATTAAAGGAATTGAATCTGAATTTTAGGGACGAGGGCATCTATGCTCAAACAAGAGGGCCGCGTCTGGAGACAAAAGCAGAGATTAATCTTTTAAAAGATTATGCCGATATTGTAGGAATGACCCTCTCAAAAGAGGCGACCATTGCCCGGGAGTTGGGACTGAGATACGCGAGCATCTGCTCTGTAGATAACTATGCTAACGGTGTGATAAACAAGCCCTTGAGTTATAAACTAATCAGGGAAAATGTTAAGAGGAATCTGCAGGTTTGGGAAAGGATAATAAAAGAGATTGCTCACCAAAAAAAATGATGCAAAATTTTTTAAAGAGATTATGAGTATTTTAATAAAAGATGTTTTGTTAAATAATAAGAGCGTAGATATCTTTATTGCAGAAAATAGAATAAAAAAGATTGGCGAGCATCTAAATGCCCAACCAGACGAAGAGATAGAAGGCAAAGGGAAAGCGGTTTTGCCCGGCTTAATAAATATGCATACCCATTCAGCAATGACCCTCTTTCGTGGTTATGCTGATGATATGCCTTTAGAGAGATGGCTGGAAGGAAAAATTTGGCCGGTCGAGGCAAAACTCACTCCCCATGATGCCTATTGGGGGATGAAACTTGCCTGTTTGGAAATGCTCAAGACAGGCACCACTACCTTTGTAGATAACTATTGGTTTGTTCAGGCAGGAGCAAAGGCAGTAGAAGAGATGGGCTTGCGGGCAGTGCTTGCTCCACCCTTTTTTGACCTTTTTAATGCTCAAAAAAGAAAAGAGGCGATTAGGAAGACCGAAGAGGTATTTCAAGAGAGCCGGGGTTTTAATCCCCGGATTACCTTTAGTTTAGGGCCACATTCTATCTACAGTGTTTCCGAAGAGGGGTTGTGTTGGCTGAGAGACTTTGCCTCTGCCCACCACCTATTTATCCAGATTCATCTTTCCGAGACAAAGAAAGAGGTAGAGGATTGCCAAAAAAAATATAATAAGAGACCAGCGGAATTTTTAGATTCTCTAAATTTTTTAGATAAAGATGTTTTGGCCGCCCATTCTGTTTGGTTGAGCGATAATGAAATAGACATCTTGAGCAAGAAAAAAGTTAGTGTGGTTTATAATCCATCCTCCAATATGAAATTGAGCAGTGGGATTTTTAACTATGCGGCGCTGAAAAAGGTGGGAATAAATATAACCCTGGGAACTGATGGGTGTGCCAGCAATAATAATCTGGATATGTTTGAGGAGATGAAAATCGCCGCTTTAGTACAGAAATTAGATAACCCGGAAATTTTACCCGCGGCTGAGTGTCTGGAAATGACAACTCAGAATTCTGCAAGGTTTTTGGAGTTGGATATAGGAGTGGTAAAGGAAGGGAAATTGGCCGACCTGATTTTAATTGACCTCGAGAGACCTTCGTTTGTCCCGGGGCATAATTTTATCTCGGATATTGTCTACTCGGCACAGGGAAGTTGTGTCTCGGATTTGATTTGCGACGGGAAGGTGTTAATGCGTGAGCGCAAGGTAGAAGGGGAGAAAGAGATATTGGCCAAATCTGCTGAGGTAGCAAGGGATTTGGTTAGGAGATGAGTTGAGTATAGAACTTACCAATCTAAAACTGCAGTATCAGGGCATAAAAAAGGAGATTGATGCGGCTGTCCAGAGGGTGTTAACGGGCGCGGAATTTATTCTCGGTGAAGAATTAGAGGAGTTTGAAAAAGAGCTGGCCGATTATTGTGGGGCAAAATACGCCGTGGGCGTTGCCTCGGGAACAGATGCCCTTGTAATTGCTCTCGCTAGTTTAGGAATTGGCAAAGGTGATGCCATAATTACTACACCCTTTACCTTTATTGCTACTGCTGAGGCAATTGTGCGCGTGGGTGCAGAGCCAATTTTTGTGGATGTCCATCCCCAGACCTTAAATATTGACCCGCTAAAGATTGAGGGATGTTTGAAAAAGGCTCGGCAGAATATTAAAGCAGTTTTCCCTGTCCATCTCTATGGGCAAATGGCTGATATGCCCAGGATAATGGAGATTGCTCAGAGATATAATTTGAAAGTTGTTGAAGACGCCGCTCAAGCGATGGGGGCGAAGGCAGGAGCAATTGGCGATGCTCGTTGCCTGAGTTTCTTTCCGACCAAGAACTTAGGGGCTTATGGCGATGGGGGAGCAATTATTACCGAGAGTTCGGAGGTTGCCAGGAGGGCAAAGGCGCTGAGAAATCACGGTTCGCTTAACAAATACCACTACTCAGTAAGTGGATTTAATAGCCGTCTGGATAATCTGCAAGCGGCAATCCTGCGGGTAAAGTTAAGGCATTTAGACGAGTGGGTGAAACGCCGTCGGGCTAATGCCGCTTACTATAATCAGCTACTGGAAGATTCAGACTTAATTTTGCCAACGATTGATAAGACCTCGGTATTTAATTATTATACAGTTAGGGTTCGCCCTGTTAAATCCCCCGACACTTCCGTCGGGGAAGCGGCAAAGCCGCTATTTAACAAGGTAGAAAATAATCAGCGGGATAGGTTGCAAAAGGCACTGAGAGAAGAAGGGGTTGCTACGGCTATCTATTATCCTCTCTCTCTCCATCTGCAGGAGGTCTATAGGGACCTGGGTTATAAACAAGGTGATTTCCCGGTGGCTGAGCAGGCGCAAGAAGAGGTACTTTCCCTGCCAATGTATGCGGAGTTAAAAAAAGAGGAGATAGAAAGAATTTCTAAGATAATAAAACAAGTCACTAATCACCAGAAAACCACAATGGTTAGAAAGGGATAGCAAGGGTTAGCAGGGGTAGTAGAGGAATTTCTCAATCACCCATGCTAACCCTTTTTTCTCCTTGCTGGAGACTGGAAACTCTTTTGGTATGAGATACTACATTCGTTTACTGAAGTTTCTTAAGCCCTATTTAGGCATGCTCTCTCTTGCTGTTGTCTGTATGTTTTTTTCCGCTGTCTTCAGTGGTGTCTCTCTGGGAATGATTGTTCCGGTAATGGACAAGATTTTTTCTCATCAAGAGATAGTTATTAGCCGCTCTCTACCCTTATTTTTAAAAAATTTCATTACAAAGCTCAATATTTTATCTCCCTCAGAATTATTGCTAATAATCGCCTGGTTAATTCCACTTCTTTTTATCTTGAAGGGACTCTTTATCTTTGCCCAATCCTTTTTGATGAGCGGAATTAGCCAGAAGGTTATCCGGGACATTCGGGATAAATTATATTGTAAATTACAGGGTCTCTCGCTTAATTTCTTCAGTAAAGCACGCACGGGAGAGTTAATTTCCCAGATTACCTATGATGTGGGGCTCGTGCAAAACTCTATTACTGAAGGCTTGATGGAGTTTATTTATCAATCCTTGCAGATAATCCTTTTTTTAGGAATTGTCTTTTTTATTCACTGGCGATTGGCAATAATTTCTTTGGTTCTCCTGCCCCTCGTGGTTTTACCGGTTATTAAAATAGGAAAGAAATTACGCAAGATTAGCAGTAGGTCCCAGGAAAAAATGGGCAGGATTAATAATATCCTCTACGAGACGATTGCCGGCATCCGAATTGTAAAGGCTTTTTCAATGGAGGATTATGAGATAAAGAGGTTCGTCCAGGAGAACAATAGATTTTGTCGTTTGATTATTAAGAGCATAAAAAGAACGATTGTTTTGAGCCCCTTAAATGAGTTTGTAGGGGCATTGAGTGCGGCATTTATCCTTTTCTTTGGAGGAAGAGAGGTATTAAGGGGAACAATGTCTGCGGGCGTATTTACCCTATTTTTAGGAGCCTTGCTTTCACTGATGAAACCATTTAAGAAAATAACCAACATCTATGGGCTCACCCAGCAGGCATTAGCCGCGGCTAAGCGGATATTTAAAATATTGGATACCCAAGCAACGATCAAGGAAAAAGAGGATGCAGTTGTTTTGCCTCGTTTCAATAAGAGTATTATTTTTGACCGGGTGTATTTTAACTATGGTGTGAAGGAGGTATTGAAAGATATAAATTTGGAGGTTCAGAAGGGGAAGGTTGTTGCCTTTGTCGGGCATAGCGGAGTAGGAAAGACGACATTGGTGAATTTAATCCCCCGTTTTTATGATCCCTATAAGGGAAGGGTTACTATTGATGGATATGACTTGAGAGAACTTACTCTGAAATCATTAAGGGACCAGATTGGAATTGTAACCCAGGAGACAGTGTTGTTCAATGATACAGTGCGGGCAAATATTGCTTATGGAAGACAGGAAGCTCGCTTGGAAGAAATAATAGAGGCGGCCAAAGCTGCCAATGCTCATCAATTTATTGTTAACTTACCCGAGGAGTATCAGACTATAATCGGCGAACAGGGGCTTAGTCTTTCTGGCGGCGAGCGTCAGCGTCTGGCTATTGCCCGTGCTTTTCTGAAAGGTGCCCCTATTCTTATCCTTGATGAGGCAACTTCGCAATTGGATAGTAGAAGTGAGAAACTAATTCAGGAGGCACTCGGACGCCTGATGCAGGGAAAGACAGTATTTGTAATCGCCCATCGCCTATCTACGGTTAAGAATGCCGACAAGATTGTTATTTTAGATGGAGGTAAGATAGTAGATATAGGCAGGCATAGTGAACTTTTATCCCGCGATTCTTTATATAAACGGCTTTATGAAATGCAGTTTCACCCGGTTAAATAATTCGCCCGAATGAATTTGCTCGAGAGCACATTAACGGGGTGAACCCTGTCAAATATTCGCCCTTGGCGAAAACATTTTGTTTTAGTAATTATTTTTAACATTTGTAACAACATGAGGTTTGAGTGTAATTTACAAAGGAGGAAATTTGTGTTATAATTAACGAGAATACGATTTAGACCCCGATGTAACCTCGGGGGAGACTAAATTAGAGGGCAGAGTTTACCCTATAATTTTCATCCCTGCGCTCTGTAAGTTATCTGTTTATTGAAGGAGAGGAGATGGAGAATAATAAAGAACTGCTAAAACAACTCTTGGAAGCCGGGGTGCATTTTGGGCATTTAGCCCGCCACTGGAATCCCAAGATGAAGGATTATATCTTTGGAAAGCGGAAAGGGATTCATATTATTGATTTGCGCCACACACTGAGAGCCTTAGAGGAAAGCGGCAATTTTTTAAAGGAGTTATCGGCAAAGGGAGAATATGTTTTGTTTGTGGGAACAAAGAGACAGGCTCAGGAGATAATTAAAGAAGAGGCTGAGCGTTGCGGGGCGTTTTATGTAAATCAGCGTTGGTTAGGAGGAACTTTAACCAATTTTGAAACCATCCGCAAGAGTGTCGGGCGACTGGAGGAAATTGAAGGGTTAGAAAAGCAAGAATCATTTCAGTCCTTGACCAAGAAAGAAAAGACAATTTTGGACAAAGAGAGAGAGAGGCTGCATAAAAATTTAGATGGCATAGAAGGAATGGATAAACTCCCGGGGGCCCTCTTTGTTGTAGATGTCAAGAAATCAAACATCGCTGTGCACGAAGCAAATATTCTGAAGATTCCGGTAGTAGCAATTGTGGACACAAATTGTGAGCCGGAGGGGATTGATTATCTCATTCCGGGCAATGATGATGCTATGAAGTCAATTCGCCTGATTACTTCATTAATGGCCGATAAAGTTTTAGAAGGGAAGCGAGAACTTTTAAAGAAGGAAAAAGCGGTTGTTGAGGAAGAGAAAGAGGAAGAGGAAAGAAAATAACAGCGGAAATCTGCAAGGCAGATTTCCTATCCTCAGTTTCCCTTCGGGGAACTTCGGCTCTCGCTTCGCGAGTAAGGAAAGGAGGGAAAAAGATGGCGATAAATAAAGAAACAATTAAGAAATTAAGGAAGATTAGTGGGGCGGGAATAATGGACTGCAAGAGCGCTTTATTAGAGGCAGGCAGTGATTTGAAGAAGGCATTGGAGGTCCTGCGCAAAAAGGGATTAGCGGCTATTGCCAAAAGAATGCAGAGGGAGACCCGCGAGGGAGCTATCTTTTCTTATGTGCATCGGGGGAGGATTGGTGTTTTGGTGGAGATAAATTGCGAGACCGATTTTGTTACCCGCAACGAGGAATTCAAAAAGTTTGGTAAAGACATCGCTATGCAGATTGCCGCCTCTCATCCCCTCTATATCAAAAAGGAGGATGTTCCCCAGGAGGTGGTTAGTAAGGAGAAAGAAGTTCTGAAGGCGCAAATCGACAAGTCCAAAGGCGAGGATATTGTTAATAGAATTTTGGAAGGGCGACTGAAGAAATTTTATGAGCAGGTTTGTTTGCTTGAACAGGCATTTATTAAGAATCCAGATATCAAAGTTAATCACTGCCTGGGAGAATTAGCCGCCAAGGTAGGAGAAAACATAGTTATTAAAAGATTTGTGAGGTATGAAAAAGGGGAGATCTAGAAAAGGATGGACTTGGGCCGGAGGTAAGAATATGAATGTCCCTAAATACAAGCGGGTTATATTGAAATTGAGCGGAGAGGTTCTCCAGGGGACTTTGAGCTACGGGATTGAGTCTAATGTCATTTTTTCTATTGCTGAACAGATAAAAGAGGTTAAGGACCTGGGTAGCGAGGTAGCTGTGGTTATCGGGGGAGGAAATATCTTTCGCGGGATAAGAGGAGCAGATGGAGGAATCGACCGGGCGACCGCTGATTATATGGGGATGTTGGCTACGGTAATCAATGGAATGGCTCTCCAGAATGCCTTAGAGAAATTAGGTGTATTCAGCCGTTTGCAAACAGCAATTAAAATGGAGCAGTTAGCCGAGCCCTATATTCGGCGGAGAGCGATTCGTCACCTGGAAAAGGGAAGAGTAGTTATTTTTGGCGGGGGCACAGGCAATCCCTATTTTACCACTGATACAGCGGCGGCTTTGCGCGCTGCGGAGATTGGAGCCGAGGTTATCCTGAAAGCTACAAAGGTAGATGGAATTTACTCTGCCGACCCTAAAAAAGTAAAAGGAGCCAGAAAGATAGATAAAATGAGTTTTATTGATATCCTGAATAAAAAACTGCAGATAATGGATGCCACCGCTGTCTCTTTATGTATGGATAACAAGATTCCCATCATTGTTTTTAATCTGTTGAAGAAAGGAAATGTCCGTCGGGTGATACTCGGCGAGAAGATTGGGACGATAGTCAAGTAAGGAGGCAGTATGGATGAAAATTTAGAAGAGAAAAAGGTCTTTAAAGAGATGGAAGAAGGGATGAGAAAAGGGGTAGAAGCCACGAAGCAGCAACTTTCTAATCTGAGAACCAATCATCCCTCTCCACATATATTAGAGAATGTAAAAGTCGAATACTACGGAAGTTTGGTTCCGCTGAAGCAGTTGGCTTCTATTTCTAATCCCGGCCCACGCCTCTTGGTTGTCCAGCCTTGGGATATCTCTGCGATAAAGGAGATAAAGAAGGCAATATTAAAGGCAAACCTGGGTTTTTGCCCGGAGAGCGATAAGAAGCTCATTCGGATAACGGTTCCCCAATTGGATGCGGAAAGGAGAGAGGAGATAATTAAATTAGCCCATCAGATTAGCGAACAGGGAAGGATTTCTATTCGCGCTGAAAGAAGAGAAGCAAATGAGCGTTTAGAAAATTTAGAGAAGGAGAAGAAGATAGGCGAAGATGATAGAATTAAAGGGAAGGAAAGAGTTCAGGAAATCACCGATAGATATATTGAAGAGATAAACAAGGCATTAAAGAAGAAAGAGGAAGAGATTAGGGAAGTATAACTCAACTTTAACATTCGTCAGAGTTGAGGAATCTCAAATCCCAAATAACAAATTCCAAACAATAAC
>MZGK01000050.1 GCA_002085025.1 Candidatus Omnitrophica bacterium 4484_213 | reverse complement strand
GAATTTTAATCAGACATTTTGATCTTTATAGAATGTCTCATACTCGCAAAGGCGATCTTGGGATTAACATTATGTTTTAATAAATTATTTGTTTGATTGATTATCTCTATGTTTCGCTCCAATTCTTCATAAGAATATTTTTTCCCTTCCCTTTCTATTGCCTCTACTTTTCCTTTATTAAACAAAAATTTTTTGTTCCCGGATAACCTAAATATTAAAATATCCCGCCACCAAGAGAGCGCCCGCCGGAAAATCTCTTCCCTTTCTTCTTTTGATTTAGTTAATAGGTCTTTCTCGTTTTCTAAGGGGGTTAACCCTGTTAAATCCCCCGATGCAATGTCGGGGGAATTCGCCATAGGCGAATTATTTAACAGGGTAAATCTAACTATCTGACAGCGCGAGACTATTGTCGGCAAAAGACCCCTTATGCTATTGCTAAAGATAATTAATAAAGAATGGGCAGGTGGTTCTTCCAATGTCTTTAATAAGGCATTAGCCGCTTCCTCTGTCATTAGTTCTCCTCTTAGTATAAAGGCTACTTTCCATTTAGCTGAATAAGGTTTAAGCGAAATCCAACGCTCGAGTTCTCTAATTTCGTCTATCTTTAAGGAACCCTCGGGTGTAATTATCTTTAAATCCGGATGAGGGGGATTTGTTGAGCAGCCGAGCATCTGAGTAAACTCCAGAGCCACCCTTTTTTTCTCCTCTTCATTTTCTCCCACAAAAAGATAACTATGAGATACTCTACCTTTCTTTATTGCTGTTTTGAAGAAATCTAACATCTTGAGTGCTGCACGCTGCAAGCCACACGCTACACGCTAAAATTGCAGCAAAAGGCCACCACGTCACCAGTTGCCAGGTCACCAGAAAAACTACTGGAGACTGGCGGCTGGAGACTGGTAACTTTAAGAGCGTGGAGCCCTTGCCCCGTTAAATAGCCCTAGGTGGATTTAACGGGGTGAACGTGAGGCGTGAAGCAAAAAATTAGCATTTTTGCACTTAGATTCTTAACAAAAACCTAAAGTCTCCTTTAGCACCTTTCTTATTTTCTCTTCGGTATTTTTAATCCCCTCCACCTTTACTACCTTTATCCGTTCCGGCTCTTGAGCCGCTAACTTCAGATAGCCTGCCCGGACACGTTGGTGATAGGCAAGAGGCTTCTCTTCTATGCGGTCTTTTTTCTTTGCCCTTCGCAATCCCTCACCTACATCTATATCCAAAAGAATGGTGAGGTCAGGCTTTAATTTAATAAAACCGTTTACCCCTTTTATAAAATTAATACTTAGACCATTTCCATACCCTTGATAGCAGATAGTAGCGTCTAAAAAGCGGTCGGTGATAACTATTTTTCCTCTGGCTAATTCTGGTCTTATTACCTCCTTTACCAACTGTGCTCGACTGGCAACGAAGAGAAATAATTCGCAATAGTTGTCTATGTTTTCATATCGGCCTTCTAATAAAATCTTTCTTATCTCTTCGCCAATCTCAGTCCCCCCGGGTTCACGGGTAAACACTACGGAAAATCCTTTCTCTTTCAGAAACTCAATGGCTGATTTTATCTGGGTAGATTTCCCGCTACCTTCTCCTCCCTCAAAAGTAATAAACTTTCCTCGTTTCATTATGCCTCGTTTCACTCGGCATGATTACAGTGATTAAATACGATCATGGCGATAATCTCATCGTTGCAATCGTTGTTCTTCATCGCTGTAATCACTATTTATTTTATATATCACCTCTCCCTTCCTGCCCATTTTTAGTGTTTCTCTAGCCAATTTCTCGATGTAAAAATCCTCTTGGTACTTTCTCTCTTGTTCTCTTAAGTCTGCATTTTCTTTCTTTAATCTCTCAATCTCCTGCAAGAGTAATCTATTTTGCTCACGTATTTGCTGGAGTTTAGAAAAACCGGGAGCAAATATAAGGGACAGAATAATAAAACAAACAAAAGCGATAATTATTCTCTTTTTGGAAGGGAGCATATTTCTCCACCATAAACACTTTCTTTCAGTTCCTCCTCAATGCGCAGAAGTTGATTGTATTTGCAAATTCGCTCACTGCGACAGAGTGAACCCGTTTTTATCTGCCCACTGTTTGTCCCTACGGCTAAATCAGCAATGGTGCTATCCTCGGTTTCTCCAGAGCGATGCGAAATTATCACCCCGTAATTGTTCTCCTGAGCCGTCTTTATTACCTGCAAAGTTTCTGTCAAAGTGCCAATCTGGTTTAATTTAATCAAAATAGCGTTGGCGGCTTTTTCCTCAAAGCCCTTTTGTAAGCGTTTAATATTGGTAACAAAAAGGTCATCACCAACAAGCTGAATTTTAGCCCCTAATCTCTGGGTTAATTCCTGCCAGCCGCTCCAATCGTCTTCGGCTAATCCATCCTCAATGGAAATAATTGGATATTTGGTAATCAGACCTTCATAAAAATCGATTATCTCTTTAGAATCCATTTCTTTAGATTCAAAGATATACTTACCTTTCGCCTCCGAGAAGAATGAACTTGCTGCCGGGTCTAATGCCAGGGAAATATCCTTTCCCGGCTGATAACCACTCTTTTTAATCGCCTCTATAATTAAATCCAAGGCTTGCTCACTCTTATCTAATAAGGGTGCAAATCCTCCTTCGTCTCCTACGCTGGTGCTCATATCCTTCTCTTTTAACAACTTTTTCAACTGTTGGAAGGTCTCGGCGGCCATTCTCAAGGCCTCCTTAAAATTTTCTCCACCCCGGGGCACAATCATAAATTCCTGCAAATCCAGAGGATTATCAGCGTGCATTCCACCGTTCAAGATATTCATCATTGGCAAGGGGAGAACCCTTGGTTCACTTCCGAATAATTCACTAATATAGCGATAAAAAGGTATTCTTTTATCTAAAGCAGCGGCGCGGGCAGCCGCCAGAGAAACCCCTAAAATGGCATTTGCTCCCAATTTTGCCTTATTCTCTGTGCCATCTAAAGCAAGCATCAACCTATCCAATTCCTCCTGTCTTTCTGCGTCCTTTCCCACGAGCTCATGAGCAATTATCTCACGGACATTTCTTACTGCCTGCTGAACACCCTTACCGTTATACCTCTTTTCTCCATCGCGTAATTCCAGTGCCTCGTGTTTGCCTGTAGAAGCACCTGAAGGAACATCTGCTCTGCCTTTAATCCCGCTTTCTAAAAATACCTCTACCTCTACTGTTGGGTTGCCTCGCGAATCCAAAACTTCTCTTGCGTTTATCTCTTTAACCTTGCTCATCTTGCTCCTCCTCATTCATTTTTACCGAAACCAACTTAGAAATTCCTTTTTCCTCCATTGTTACTCCGTAAATTATATCGGCGATACTGATCGTCTTCTTATTGTGGGTGATAATAATAAACTGGGTCTTTTGGACAAATTCTTTTAGGATATCTACAAAGCGGTTGATGTTGGATTCATCCAGAGAGGCGTCTACTTCGTCTAAAACGCAAAATGGGCTTGGTTTCACCTTGAATAGAGCAAACAAGAGAGCAATAGCAGTCAGGGCCCTTTCACCGGAAGATAGAAGCAGAGCATCCTGGAGTTTTTTGCCCGGGGGATGAACAATGATGTGAATATCGCTATTCAAGATATCTCCTTCCCGCTTAATCCGCGCCTCACCGCCTAAAAAGAGAAGGTTAAAAAAGTAATCAAACTCCTTTTCTACTTTATCTAATGCCTCTATAAACATCTCTTTTGCTTGATTATCCAATTTTATTATCGCTTTTTGAATGGAGCTTTTTGCCGCTCTTAAGTCCTCTCTTTGCCGGACAAGAAAAGAGAACCGTTCACTTTGCTGAATGTTCCTCATCTCCAGAACAAACCCACGTTCTTCGAGTTCTAATTTCTGGATTCTTTCAGCAAAGAAAAAAAACCTTCTCTTTACTTCCTCTTCCTCGTCTCTCTCCTGACTAATCCTTCCGCTCAACTCTTGTTTTTCATCTATCTCTGAGCTTAATCAGTTCCTTTTCTACCTTCTCCTTTTGCGAGAGAAGTTTTTTCTGCTCATTTTTTAATTCACCTATCCCTTTCTCCAATAATCCCTTTTTCTTAATTAACTGCTTAATTTGTTTCGCTTTTTCTTCCTTTTCCTTCCGGGCTTCAGCAAGGGCCTCTCTAAGCATCTGGCTCATCTCTATTTCTAACTTCTCTTTCTCCTCTAAACTGTTCAATTTTGCATCACTCTTTATCTCCTTTTCTTTTATTAAAGAGAGGAATAACTGTTTAATCTTATTTTTCAACTGCTCAAGATATTCATTTAATTTTCTTTTTAAGAGGCTCATACTTCTTTTAAGATGCTATCTAATAGCGAATGAGCCCCTGCCTGAGGTAAGCTTACCCCCTTAGAAAACCTCGCCTCTCCGTGGGCAGAGAAAGAATGTTCATAAATGTTCATTAAGAAGGGGCGCGGTTAAAACCTCCTCCTTTCTAACGAGGTTTGCTAAACTTTCCTTTTTCTTGCGCAACTGCTCTATTAAAACATTTTTTTTCTTAAGATCCTTATCTAACTCGATAATTCTACTTTCAATATGGATTAATTCGCTATCTATTTTTTTAATCTCCTTTTCTATTTGTTTTTGTTGCTCTTGGTTAAAGATAAGCTGATTATTACCTCTTTCTTTTAGACGCTCAATTTTCAATTTTTGTTCATATATACTTGAAACCTTTCCTTCTAATAAATCTAACTGCTTATTCCAGCCCTTGAATTTCTCTTCTATTTCCGCCAATCTTTGATTTATCTTTTGTTTTTGCCCTTTCACTTTTTCTCGCTCCTTGCTGATTAAGTCCTTTTTCTCTCTCATCTCCTTATACTGAAAGGCATAAAATTTAATCTCCATTTCCTTCAACCGCTCTAATTTTTCCTGATATTGCTTTGCCTTATTTGCTTCCCTATTTAAGATATTCTTCTGTTCTTCAAGTTCACTAATGATATCGCTCACCCGCACGAGATTAGCCTCAGTTTGTTCCAGCCTTTTTAATGCCTCTTTTTTCTTCTGGCGATAGAGCCCAATCCCAGCCACCTGCTCAAAGATTTCCCTCTTTTCTTCAGGGCGAGAACTCAAAAGAAGGTTTATATTCCTCTGGTCAACCAGAGAATAGGCATTGTTGCTCATTCCGGTATTCAGAAATAAAGAGGAAATGTCTTTTAATCGACAGGGGGTTCGGTTTAAGAAATATTCGCTTTCTCCGGAGCGAAAGGCCTTTCTTTTGATAGCCACCTCTTCATAGTCCAAGGGCAGAATTTTCTGGGAGTTAGAAAGGGTGAGTGAAACCTCGGCGAAACTTTTTAAAGTGCATAAATAAAAACTCTATTTTATTTTTTGGGCCACTGCCTCTTTTTGAATCTCTATCTTTGTATTCTCGGCAATCCTCAAAACCACAATATTATCCTTAACCTCTATGACTGTGCCATAGATTCCACCGTTAGTGACTACCCTATCCCCTTTTGCCAACTTGGAAAGCATTATTTGATGCTCTTTTCTGAGTCTCTGCTGGGGAGCAATAAGCAAAAGATAAAATATAATAAAAATGAGAACTAAGGGCATCATTCCCACAAAAAAATTTCCTTTCTGGGCAATCTGCATTAAAAAAAACATGTGTCCCCCCTTATTTCAACCCTATTCCAAACCCGCATTGGAATGGAATTGCGTGAGTTTCGCTCCCGGATAATAATATTCCAAAATCTGACGATAGTCAAAGCCCCTCCTAGCCATAAAATAAGCCCCCCACTGACATAAGCCTACACCGTGTCCCCAACCAAGCCCTTGCACAAGGAGATTCTTATTCTTCAGCGCTATTTTAAAATTTGTGCTTCTGATTAAATCTGCTCCTACAATTAGACGAAATTCATTTGCTTCTACTCTGATTTCCTTATCACCGCTTATTTTTACCTTCTTCACCCGTCCGCTCTTGCTACAACCAATAGTCGAGATATGGGAAATTCTGCTAAGCTTATATCCTTTTTTATTTAAACTCTCCTTAATTTGAGAAAGAGGAATCTTTGCCCTCCAGGAATAATGGGGAGACCTTTTGCAAAAAGGGCAGTTCACCCCTTTTAAGGGAGGAATGTCAATATTCCATAACTCGCTGGCATCCTCGGTATGCCCACCGCAGGTAGCGTGAAAAAAGGCGGGAAAGATTTTTCCTTTATAGGTCAGCACCTCGCTGGCTGTCTCGCGCACTGCCCGGTTTGTCCGCCAGGTCTCTTGGCGGACACCTCCGTAGAGTTGAGAATAAACTGTTCTATCTAACCCATAGTCTTTATCTTTATTCAAGCAGTCTTGATAAAGAGCAAAGGTGCGCGCGGCTACTGCCTGGGCTTTTAGCGCCTCCATTGGCCAATGTGGAGAAACCTCTTCGCGCAAGACGCCCCGGAGATAGTCTTCAATATCAACTTCATTTACAGCCAATAAGGTCCTGTTTTTTTGCCTGATGAGCTCCAAATCCCCACGCAGGCGGTATCTATTTAGAAAAATAGCGGCTTTCCTTTCGGGTTTGATTTTTATTGCATAAATTTTAAACAGATATTTATTAACCTTTATTCCGCTCGCTGCAGGCAAAACCCTTGCCTTGCGCAGGGAATTCCCTTTAATCAGAATCTCGTTAGTGTGGGGTCTCACTATTTTATATCTCCCTTTTATGGAAAGGGTTAACTCAAAGGCGTTTTGGACAATAGCAACACGGATATAGTTAGGCTTACACTTTGGCGGAGGCGTGCCAAGGGCATAAGCGAAGGAGCTGCAAATTATAGTATGTAGTAAGCAGTAAGCAAGGGACAACTTTATTTTGCCAATTGCCAATTGCCAACTGCCTACTGTCAACTTCTTCTGTTTCCTATTCTTTGTCATTTGCGCAACAACCAAAAAATAAAGGAAGCCAAGATGCTGAGCAAAATACAGGTAGTTAAAGGAAAATAAAAGGAGAA
>MZGK01000011.1 GCA_002085025.1 Candidatus Omnitrophica bacterium 4484_213 | reverse complement strand
AATCCTGTTATTCTCCAATTAAAAGATGGGTCAAAGTGGAAAGAGTTAAGCAGGAAATACTGTGAAGCTACTTGGGTTAGACAAAGAATAAAGCCGGGTGAAAATGGGGTTGTTGCTGAGTTTGATATTGGCTATGAGTGGGAAGGCAAGAAGTTGTTTCCAATAGGTTCTTACAGGGTGCTATCTACCTATCACATCGCTTGTACTGAAGATTGTCTTAAAGGAACAGTTGAGGAAGGAAGATATGGTGTTCGCTGTATTATCAAGAAGACAAGTAGGTACGCTGGTGTGGAGGTAAGTGATGAGGCAATCATTTTAGGCTTACATTTTTGTACTGAAGGAGAAATGATTTACTCCAACGAATTCACGATTAAAGGGAAATAGAATGAGAACTACAATTAACGGTGGCTATCCGAAAATTAGCGGAAAAATTAATCAAGAAGATTTAAACAAAGCAAAACAAGAAACAATTAGGCGGGCAATTAAAGAACAAGAAGAAGCTGGTTTGGATTTAATCGGCGATGGCTTAATTGTTTTCGAAGACCTATTTTCTCCTTTTGCCGATGCCTGGCAGGGGATTCGCCGCGGGGGTTTGGAGAGATTTTTTGATAATAACACCTATTACCGTCATCCGATAATTGAAGGAAAAATTGTTTTTTCTCCCTCTCAATATGGACAGGATTTAAAATTTGCTAAATCTGTTGCCAATAAACCTCTAAAAGCAATTCTGCCCGGCCCTTTCACCTTTGCTAAATTAAGCGAGGATAAATTTTATTCTTCAGAAAAAGAATTGCTTACTGATTTGACTGCTGCTTTGATTCAAGAAGCAAAAGAGATTAGCGATTATGTAGAGGTGATTCAATTTGATGAACCCTCTCTACTTTTATTTCCCGAGAAAATAGAATTAGTAAAAAAAGAGTTCCAGAAAATAAAACAAGAATTGAACAAAAAAATTGTTCTTTCTCTTTATTTTTCACCTCTGAAGAATTTCCTTTCTTCTCTGAGCGATTTTCCCATTGACGGCCTGGTTTTGGATGCGATAACCAATGATAACTTAGAGACCATTTTTCAATTTTTAAGGCAGAATTCCTATAATAAAGAATTGACTCTTGGTTGTATAGACGCCCGCAATACAAAATTGGAGAGCAAGGAAGAATTAAAAAAAATTCTGACCAAGATAAAAACTCTACTTCCCGAGGAAAATATTTACCCTGCACCAGATTCTCGGTGCGGGGTTTTCATCAGCCCAAATTGCAGTTTGGAATTTCTGCCGCACACTACGGCTCTGACAAAGATGAAGAATATGGTAGAGGCAGTAAACTCCCGTTAGAAAGGATGGGGTCTTCTAACGGGGTAAAGATATAAACTTTATTAAACCATGGGGGTGAAAGCTATGTAGGCATTGCGTTATTTTGGTCAGGTGTCAAAAGATGGCTGTATTTCTTTACCCAAGGAGGTAAAGGATTTTTCCGGTAGACATTTTGAAGTTATTCTTCTACCCTTGGAAGAGAATATTTATAGTTATGCGAAATCGTTGGCCGAAAAGAAGGAATATGATTTTGGCGAAAAAGATGTAGAGCAAATTATTCATAACTCTCATGGGTTGAAAGAATGATGTCGCGAGTAGTTTACGATACTAACATTATTATTTTGGGGTTATTTTGATCAGGAACAAGCCGCATACTATTAAAATTATCCGAGCAGGGTAAGGTTATTTTGTTTTCTAGTTTAGATACAGAGAAAGAGTTGGTGCGAGTTTTGCAGTATAATAAATTTGGCTTATCCTTTGAGGAATCTTTAAGATTTCTTGTCTATTATCAAAGTATTTTTACGAGAATGGAAGCAGATACAAAGATAAGCATTATAGATAGAGACCCTTCAGATAATATATTTCTGGAATGTGCAGTTGCCAGTTCTGCTAATTACATTGTTTCTGGCGACCATCATCTTTTAGATTTAAAGAAATATAAGAAAATAAGGATAATTACTGCTGAGGAGTTTCTGAAGATTATGAATCTGTGAAGAGAAAGGTTGAGAAATAATGTTAAAGACAACCACAGTAGGAAGTTTACCCAAGCCGGATTATCTAAAAAGGGCCCGCACTGATTTTCGTCAGAATAGAATTAGTCGCGAAGAACTAAAGAAATTAGAAAAAAAGGCCACTACCGAGTGGGTAAAGATTCAAGACGAAATTGGTCTGGATGTTCTGGTTGACGGAGAGATGGAACGCGGGGATATGGCTACCTACTTTGCCGAAAACCTGAGCGGTTTTAAGATTAGTGGATTGGTGCGTAGTTATGGTAATCGTTATTATCGCAAGCCCATAGTTGTTGGGAAGATTAAAAGAGAAAAACCAATTACCCTAGAGATGTTCAGATTTGCTCAGGGCTTGACTAAAAAGCCAGTCAAGGGAATGCTTACCGGTCCCTACACAATGGCTGATTGGTCATTTAACGAATACTACCCCGACCGTCGCTCTCTGATTCTGGATTTAGCCGAGGAAATTCATAAGGAAGCTGTAGATTTGGAAAAAGCCGGGGCAAAATATATTCAGATTGACGAGCCAGCGGTTTCCACCCATCCTGAAGAGATTGATTTGGCTATTGAAGCGATGAGGATTGTGACTGCCGACTTAAAGGTAACTACCATTACCCATATCTGCTATGGAGATTTTGCCAAGATTTATCCGAGGATGCTGGAGTTAGCCGTTGGCCAATTTGACCTTGAGTTTGCCAATCGTAAATTTGAACTCTTGCAACTTATTGAGGAAAAGGGAGGATTCAACGATAAGCAAATTGGTTTAGGGGTTATTGATGTTCATTCGCACAGGATAGAAACCAAGGAGGAAGTTAAGGAAAATTTGCGCAAAGCCCTCAAGGTTTTTAAACCCGGCCAGATTTTTGTTGATCCGGACTGTGGCTTGAAGACACGCACAAAAGAAGAAAGTATAGCAAAATTGAAGGTAATGGTGGAGGCCACGGAAGAGATAAGAAAAGAAATGACTAATGTCTAATTGCTCTAATTGACCTAAATAAAGCCCAATGACTAATGACTGGATGGTAAGAATATTAGACATTTGAGCATTAGACATCGACTTGTCTCGCTGAAGCTCTGGCGAAGTGGGTTAGACATTAGGTTAATTAGAAATTAGACATTTTAAAGTTGTGTCTCTAAGCTCTCTCCAAAAAAGGTTTAGTTTAAGCTTTCTGATTTCTCTGAACATTCATATAGCTCTTTTTTTGTGTTTTTTTCCTCATTTTAATGCACACTCTTTTTCCTCTCCCCGGATTATATATTATCAGACAGAAAGCAGAAGACAACCGCCGAAGGCGAGCCTCACCAACGGCGGGAAAACACCAGAAAAGAAGATAGACAATAAAAAAAAAGAGATTAAGCTTGATAAAATAGAAGTAAAAAAAAGGTCACCAGGTTACCATAGCACCATTGCCCGCCGGAACCCGCAGAGTGAAGGCAGAAGGCAGCAGCAGAAAAAAAACATAAAACCCAGAATCAAGAACCGAATAGCGATAAAAGATAGAATATTTACCCCGTCAGAAAGCTCCACGTCTCCGTGGGCAGGGAAAGAATGTTTATTAAGAAAGGGCGGGGTTAAAACCCCGTCCTTTCTAACGGGGTTTACTAAAAAGGTAAGTTCAAGAAAAGAGCAGCAACAAAAAGAAGAGAAAATTCTCATAGAGCAGAAGCGTCAGAAAAAGGTTCTCGAGAAAAGAAATTTATTAAGTTATTATCGAGTTATCAGTGAGCAGATTAAGCAAAAGGCAGTTTATCCTGAAGAGGCAAGAAGGAGTTTAAGCGAAGGATTGGTTTATATCTCTTTTACTGTTTTTGCCGATGGTCGTTTGAAAGAGATAGAACTTAAGGTCTCTTCAGGAAATGATTGCTTGGATAAAGCGGCTTTGCGCAGTGTCCAGGAGGCTGCCCCTTTTCCGCCGTTCCCAGCAGAAATAAAAGAAAGAGAACTGTGCCTGAACATCCCTATTTCTTTTGAAATAGAATAAATGGAAAAAGTAGCGAGTAACAAAGTATAAATAGAGGCAACTTCCCCGCCTGCTCCCGACAAAGGGGAGGGCGGGCAGGTCTATCGTCCGTGTAAGGAAGAGGTAGAGAGTAAAGAGAATTCTCATAACCTAATGACTAATTAACCTAATTAACCTAATGACTAATGACAAATATTTAATGTCTAAACAATTATTAGTTCACCCCGTTAATAATTCAGAAAGCAAATTACTCTCTTAAATAAAATCTTGGATTTTCTTTTGTTGAAAGCAAAAGATTTAACAGGGTATTTAACGGGGTCAATGGAGATTAGGCATTGATTAGACATTAGGGTAATTAGATATTAAACATTTTGAGCTTTTCTTGCTACTTTCTACTTTAAAAAAAGGAGTTGATTAAATTGACAGAAGTAAGGGTAAGAGCAAATGAATCCCTCGAAAGGGCATTGCGGCGGTTTAAAAGGATGGTAGAGAAAGAAGGAACATTAAGGCAGTTACGCGAGCATAAGGAGTATGAGAAGCCTAGTGATAAACGCCGAAAAAAAAGAGGAAAAGAGAAGGCCGGAGGCGCAAGAAGATACTAACTTAAGGTCACCAGAAGACCACAGGGGTTAGAAAGGGATAGCAAGGTTAGCAGAGGGTAGCAGGGGAATTTTCCATTCCCTTTCTAACCCTTCCTATCCCTTATCACCCCTGTTAACCCTGGGAACTTTTTGTAGTCTGAATATACCCACTTTTAAATATGTAGTTAAAAATCAGCAAGGAGAAAGGATCAAGCAAGTTGTAGAAAATGAAGATTTTTCTCAACTTGTAACCAGGCTGAGGAATCAAAATTTAACCATCATCTCCATTGTGTTACCCTTGTTCAGGCTCTAGGCATCCTTTGCGCACAAATAGAGAATGAAAGATTTAAGCGGGTAATTAGAGATTTAGAGCGAGAGATTCAAGGGGGTAAACCCTTTTCTGAAGCCCTTTCAAAGCATCCGCATATCTTCTCCTCTTTGTTTGTAAATATGGTGAGAGCTGGAGAAGAGAGTGGAAGATTATCAGCAACTTTGGAGCGTTTATCCGACTACTTAGAAAAAAATAGTGCTCTAATTGGAAAGATAAGATCAGCCTTGGTCTATCCCGCAGTAGTTAGCTGTATGGCTATAATCATTACCCTCGTTCTTTTGCTCAAGGTTATCCCTACTTTCAAAGGTATTTTTGAGAATTTAGGGGGAACACTTCCCTTACCCACTAAGATTTTAATTACCTTAAGCGATTTAGCAAAGCAGTACTTTTTACTTATGATTCTTGTTTTGCTGCTTTTAGCGATTTTTACTACTCGTTACTTCAAGACAGAAAAAGGCAGATTTGTTCTGGATAGATTGAAGTTAAGATTGTTTGTATTTGGAGTTTTATTTCGCAAAGTAACCATCAGCAAATTCTGCCCGCTCCTTATTTACACTGATTTGAGCAGCAGCGGGTTTTTCTCCTCTAGTAGTTCGAATGATTGCCGTAGGAGAGGAAAGTGGGGAACTGGCAAAGATGCTCGCCAAGATAGCCGATTTTTATGAGCGAGAGGCAGACGCTGCAGTTTCCGGGCTGACTTCTCTTATTGAACCGATAATCATTGCCTTTTTAGGTATTGTAATCGGCTCAATTGCCATTGCGATGTCGCTTCCCATCTTTAAGATTTCGACGCTGATGAGGTAAATAAAACTCAGCCCAGCACTAATTTTTCAGGATACTTAACCGTAGCAGAAAATTAGTGCTGGGCTCAATTCCACCATACAATTTAGTCTCCTTGCCCCGATACTACGCCCACGTTCGCCGGGGCCTACGGGGCAAGGAGCCGCCTAAATTGTGGTGTCATTGAAGGGGGGGTTTAAATGTTTAGTCGTTTTACCGAACGTGCCCGAAAGATCATTTTATTGGCAAAAGAGGAGGCAAAGAGGTTAAATCACGATTACATCGGCACCGAGCATATTTTATTAGGTCTGGTTAGAGAAGGCGAAGGAGTAGCCGCAGCAGTCCTCGAGGGATTATTGGGGATAAGTTTAGAGACGGTTCGCCTCGAGGTGGAAAAGTTGATTAAACCGGGAAGTAATCTCCTCGTCTCCGGGGATATTCCTTTTACGCCCAAGGCGAAAGAGGTGCTTGAGTTAGCCTTTGACGAAGCGAAGAAAATGGGGCATAACTACATTGGCACCGAGCATCTGCTCTTGGGTTTGCTTCGCGAGAAGGAAGGGATTGGGGCACAGGTTTTGTTCAATCTGGGTTTAGATATAAATAAATTAAGAGAGGCGATAATGCGTCTTTTAGGAGAGGGGGTTCCTTCAGGAGAGCCAGATAGCGAAAGCCGCAGAGGCAGAACGAAAGAGAAGGGTAAAACCCCGGCTCTTGATGCCTTTGGCCGCGATCTCACCAGTCTGGCAAAGGAGGGCAAACTTGACCCGGTTATTGGCCGGGTAAATGAGATCGAAAGGGTAATTCAGATATTAGCCCGACGGACAAAAAATAATCCGGTGCTCTTAGGAGAAGCCGGAGTGGGCAAGACAGCGATTGTAGAAGGTTTAGCCCAGAAGATAGTGGAGGGGAGTGTTCCCGAGGTTCTTCTGGACAAGAGGATTGTTATTCTTGATTTAGGGTTGATAGTTGCCGGGACAAAGTATCGTGGGCAGTTCGAAGAACGTATTAAAGCAGTAATGCAAGAGATTAGAAGGACAAAGAATGTGATTATATTTATTGACGAACTGCATACATTGGTAGGAGCAGGGGGGGCAGAAGGGGCATTAGATGCCTCTAATATTCTCAAACCGGCTCTCTCGCGGGGAGAGATACAATGCATCGGAGCAACCACTCTTAATGAATATCGTAAATATATTGAAAAAGACGCCGCCCTGGAAAGGAGATTCCAAACAATTACTGTTGACCCTCCCACAATCGAGGAAACAATAGAGATCCTTAAGGGTTTAAGGCCTAAATATGAGGCGTTTCATAAGGTAAAGATGAGTGATGAGGCTTTGGAGGCAGCGGCTAAATTATCTGATAGATATATCAGCGGAAAATTTTTGCCCGATAAGGCGATTGACCTTATTGACGAAGCCGGCTCGCGAGCGAGATTAAGCGCTACAGTTGTTCCCCCCAATTTTAAAAATCTGAAGCAAAAGATCGAGAGGTTAGATAAACAGAAGAAAGAGGCAGTCAGCAACCAGGATTTTGAAAAAGCGGCTGAAATAAGAGACCTTGAGAGGAAAGCCAAAGAGGAGTTGGTTGAGAAAGAGAAGAACTGGAAGCAGCGCCGGGGAGAAAAGAAGATAACACTTGATAGAGAGGATATTGCCCGGGTTGTTTCCCAAATCACCAATATCCCCCTGGCGCAGTTAGAAGAAAAGGAAACAAAGAGATTGCTACAAATGGAAAAGGAGATTCATAAGAGAGTAGTCGGTCAGGATGAAGCGGTGCGGGCTATCGCCCAGGCGGTGCGCCGTTCAAAGGCAGGGCTTAAAGACCCCCGCCGGCCAATTGGTTCATTTATCTTTTTAGGACCTACCGGCGTAGGAAAAACCTTATTGGCAAGGGTATTAGCTGAGTTTATGTTTGGTCACGAAGATGCAATGTTCCAGATTGATATGTCCGAGTATATGGAGAAGTTTAATGTCTCCCGTTTGATCGGTGCCCCTCCCGGCTATGTGGGCTATGAAGAGGGGGGGCAGTTAACCGAGAAGGTACGTAGAAAACCCTATTCGGTTGTCTTATTGGATGAGATCGAGAAAGCCCATCCCGATGTCTTCAATCTATTGCTCCAGATTTTAGAGGATGGTAGCCTTACTGATAGTTTTGGCCGCAAGGTAGATTTTAGAAATGTAATTTTGATAATGACTTCTAATGTAGGAACAGAGATGTTGAAGAAAAAAGGAACTATTGGTTTTTCTGCCCCTGAAGAAGATGCATCCTATGAGGCGATGAAAAGAAAGGTATTGGATGCGGCAAAGAGGGTATTTCGGCCGGAGTTCCTGAATCGCATTGACGAGATGGTCGTTTTTCATTCCTTGACCAAAGAGGATTTAAAGAAGATTGTTGACTTGCAGATAGAAGAGGTCCAGGAGCGACTTTCCGAGAAGCAGTTAAATATAAGACTTACCTCTTCGGCTAAGGAATTTTTGATTGAAAAGGGCTATGACCCGCTTTTGGGGGCAAGACCTCTGCGTCGGACTATCCAGAGATATCTGGAGGACCCCTTATCTGAGGAAATTCTCGCCGGGAGGTTTAAAGGTAAAAAGACGGTGGAGGTCTCTTTGAAGAACGGACGGTTGGTGTTCGGGTAATCAACGAATAACTAATCTATACGAATATACGAATAATTCAAATGCCTCTTATTCGTAAATTCGTAAAAAATTCGCAATTCGTAGATGTTTCCTTTATTCATAAATTCGTAAGTGATTCGTAAATTCGTTGATTGTATCGTGAAAACATATCTCTCTAATTTAAAAAACGGTGCTGTTTCTATTATAGAATATTTTGGTGGCTTGACCCTTCTTTTATTTAGAACCATATTCTGGACATTTGCCCCTCCTTTTAAGGGAAAGCGGATTATTAAACAGGCAAATAAAATTGGGGTAAATGCGCTCTTTATTATCTTTTTGATTGCCGGATTTACGGGGATAGTCTTGGCTCTCCAGACCGCCTATCAGATGCGCAGAATTGGCTCAGAGATTTATATTGCCTCTCTTGTGTCTATCTCGATGGCTCGGGAATTAGGGCCGGTATTTACCGCTTTAGTGGTTGCAGGGAGAACCGGAGCGGCAATTACCGCTGAGATTGGCACAATGAAGGTTACCGAGCAGATTGATGCTCTGGAGACCCTGGCGGTTAATCCGGTTAAATACTTAGTTGTGCCGCGTTTTCTGGCAAGTTTATTAGTTGTTCCTTTGCTTACTGTTTACGCTGATTTTATCGGAATATTAGGCGGTGGCTTGATAGGAATTTACAAATTGGGAATTGGGCATAATCTGTATTTTAGAATGGCTTTTCAGCCAATGGTATATAAGGATTTTTTTACCGGATTGATTAAGGCGTTTGTATTTGCGGCGATAATTTCCTTGGTCGGCTGTTATGAGGGATTTCGCACCAAAGGGGGAGCCGAAGGAGTGGGTAAGGCGACTACTGCTTCTGTGGTTATTTCGTTTATTTTAATCATCGCCGCCGATTGCCTGTTTACGGCAATATTCTATTTTCTCTTTCCATGATGTCATCAACTAATTACGAATCTGCCGGATACATCTACGAATTACGAATTTTTTACGAATTTACGAATAAAAACATTCGTATATTCGTATAGATTAGTAAATTCGTTGATGTCTTTCGTATAGATTAGTGAATTCGTAGATATTTTTCGTATAGATTAGTAAACCCCGTTAGAAAGATAGGATTTAGGGACAACTTCCTATTGGTCCTATAAGGAAGAAGAAAGGGGGCTTTCTAACGGGGTAAATTCGTAGATATTAACGTTTTATGATTAAGATAAGGAACTTGCGAAAATCCTTTGGCGAGCACCTAATTTTGGATAGTTTGAATTTAGATGTTCGTAGAGGTGAAACAATGGTAATTATTGGGCGAAGCGGTTGCGGGAAGAGCGTTTTGTTGAAGCATATTGTGGGTATTCTCAAGCCGGATAGAGGAGAGATTTTTGTAAACGGAGAAAATATAGTTAATTTAGATAGAAAGAGATTGGGTGAACTACGAATGAAGATAGGCGTGCTCTTTCAAGAAGGTGCATTATTTGATTCGCTCACCGTGGGAGAGAATGTAGGTTTTTTGCTGTTAGAACACAGCAAGAAAAGTCGGAGGGAGATTTTTGAAAAATATGTTCGGGAAAAGCTGGCAATGGTTGGCTTGAGCGGTGTGGAGGACTTAAGGCCGGCTGAACTCAGTGGAGGAATGAAAAAACGCGTAGGTTTAGCCCGGGCAATCTGCGCCAATCCCGAGCTCATCCTTTACGATGAACCAACCACTGGTGTTGACCCGATTATGGCTGCGGTGATTAATGACCTCATCAGAAAATTGCATAATCAATTAAAGGTAACCTCAGTAGCCGTTACTCACGATATAAAAAGCGCCTACAAAATAGCCGACCGCATCGCAATGCTCTATCAGGGAAAGATTATTGAAGTTGGCACTCCCCGGGAGATTAAAAATAGTTCTAATCCAGTCATTCAGCAGTTTATAAAAGGGGAAAAGGAGGGACCAATAGAGAGGTAGGCATGCACATAAGGACAGAGTTTAAAGTAGGCCTATTTGTTTTCCTGGCTTTGTTTATCTTTTTTGTTATTGTTTTTTTTATCGGCGATTTTTCCTTGAAGCAGGGCTATACCTTTTTTGTCCGCTTTAATTTTGTGAATGGCTTAGAACCAGCCGCCCCCGTGAGATTAGCCGGCGTAAAGGTAGGAGAGGTGAAAGAGATAAAGGTGACTAAAAATCGCCCGCCGGTGGAAGTCCGGTTATGGCTCAAAAAAGGAACTCCTGTTGAAAAGAACTGCCGGGTTTACATCAACAGTTTAGGGCTGTTGGGGGAAAAGTATGTGGAGATTTCGCCCGGCAATTCCCCTGTTCTAATCAAATCCGGAGAGACAATTATTGGCTACAACCCTGTTTCTATTCAGCAACTTTCCTATTTAGGTGAACAAACGATTAGAAAGGTAGATAGAGTAATTGGGAATTTGGGAGAGATAATCAGCGACGAGGAGGTGAGGAGGGATATAAAGGAGGTAGTCAAGAATAGCAAGCAATTGAGCCAGCAGCTCAATATTGTTGTTGATGAAGCGAATCAATCCTTAGCCAATCTCAATTTTATCTTTGAGCGGATAAACAGAGGAGAAGGGACAATCGGTAAACTTCTCAGCGATGAGGAGTTGTATAATGAAATTAGGGATTTGGTCCAGGATATCAAAAGACATCCCTGGAAGTTGTTCTGGAAAACGAAAGAGAAAAGACGTCCTAAAAAATAGGGTGTTCGATTACAGAGATTAAAACCCAGATTGCAGAGATTATTTTATTGAGGAGGGTAATCGTTGTAATCTTTTGGTAATTGCTGTAATCAGCGATAGCAAGGAGGAAGAAATGATTAAAATAGGAATTAACGGTTTTGGGCGCATCGGGCGCAATGTTTTTAAACTCATTCAGCAAAGAGATAATATGGAGGTAGCGGCTATCAATGACCTGACTGATGCCAGGACATTGGCTCATCTCTTAAAATATGATTCTGTCCATGGTAGATTTAAGGGTGAAGTATCGGCGAGGGAAAATAGCATTGTGGTCAACGGCAGAGAGATTAAAATAATGAGCATAAAAAACCCGGCCGAATTGGGCTGGGATAAATTGGGGGTAGAGATTGTAATTGAATCTACCGGCGTATTTAGAAAGAGGGAAGAGGCCGCTCTTCATCTAACTGCTGGCGCCAGGAAGGTTATTCTCACCGTGCCGCCCAAAGGGGAAATTGATAGGATGATAGTTTTGGGAGTAAACAATAAGGATTTACAAGAAAGCGATGAAGTTGTCTCCAATGCCTCCTGCACAACTAATTGCCTTGCCCCGATGGTAAAGGTTTTGCAAGATAACTTTGGCATTATAAAGGGCTTGATGACCACTGTGCATGCCTACACCAACGACCAAAGAGTCTTAGATCTGCCGCACAAAGACTTGCGTCGGGCAAGAGCAGCGGCGATAAATATTATTCCTACCACTACCGGTGCGGCAAAGGCAGTAACTAAGGTTATTCCTGAGTTAGAAGGGAAGATTAATGGAATGGCGATGCGTGTTCCGGTAAAGGACGGTTCAATAGTAGATTTTGTTGCCGAGTTAGAAAGGAAAGTAACTTTTGAGGAAGTGAATTTAGCAATGAAAAAGGCTTCCGAAAATGAGCTGAAAGGGATTATGGAATACAGCGAGGACCCTCTTGTTTCTACAGATGTAATCGGCAATCCCCACTCAGTTGTCTTTGACGGCCTCTCTACGATGGTAATTGCCGACAATATGATCAAGGTAATCGGCTGGTATGATAACGAGTGGGGATATTCTAATCGGGTGGTAGATTTGATAGAGCGGTTCAAGACATAGATTTTTTGATATTGCTGGATAAGGCAGGTGAAGCCGACCAAATAATGAGACAATTAAATGAAGTTCTAGGAGCGAGGAATGCGCTAATTATGTCTCGCCTATTCGGGTGTTTGGGAGAGTGGATTTTATCTATGCCCCATAGAAAGTATACAAGGGTTATGCTGAGAAATGCCCTGAGGGTAAAAGTGCTAAATAATAGATAGGAAATAAAGGTTTTGCGGGCATAAGACATAATTGATTTAAAGGTGCAAGCGTTATCTAACAACCCTGAGCGTTATCTGCAAGATATGAGCGATATAGAAAGACTTTTATTGCAATAAAAGGGTTAGATATAAATTTGATAAAAGAATATTTCAGAGTATTTAAAAAGGAGAAAGAATTGGAGGAGATGTTAGGGGAGGATAAGAAATGCTCAGCAAGGAGTTTAAAAGGGAGATGCTTGAGGATGCGAGAAGTTTGACACGGAGAGGGAGTTTTGTTATCGGTAATAAAAAAGCGGAGTTGTTTATAAAGAAGCATTGGAAAAAACCAAGCATAGATGAGCATTTTGAATTTTTAGACAAGACAGAAAAGACGATGGGGGTTATTTTACCCTCAAAGAGAATAACCAGAGACAAGGATTTTTGACTATGAAAGACATCTCTATAATCGGCAGCGGTTATGTGGGGTTGGTCAGTGGTACTTGTCTAGCCGAGATTGGGCATAGTGTCCTTTGCGTGGATAGCGATAGAGAGAAAATAAGGAAATTGCAGGATGGTGTTGTGCCGATTTATGAGCCGGGACTGAAAGAATTGATTGCTAAGAATAGAAAGGCAGGGCGGTTATCTTTCAGCACCAGCGTTAAAAAAGCGGTTGAAAATTCTGAGATTATCTTTATTGCTGTTCAGACCCCGCCCAGGGAAAATGGCGAAGCCGACCTTTACTATGTGGAATCAGTAGCCCATCAGATAGCCCAACTAATGGATAGATATAAAGTCATAGTTAGCAAAAGCACGATGCCGGTAGAAACAGGGAAAAAGATAAAAGAGACCATACGAACTTATTGTTCTAAAGATATTGATTTTGATGTAGTTTCTAACCCCGAGTTTCTCAAAGAGGGTTCGGCAGTAGAGGATTTTTTGCATCCGCAGAGAATTGTTGTCGGCGTAGAGACAAAAAGGGCTGAGAAGATTATGCGCGAACTCTACAAGCCGATAAGGACACCGTTTATTGTCACCAATATTGAAACTGCTGAAATTATCAAACACAGTTGCAATGCCTTTTTGGCAACCAAGATTTCCTTTATCAATGCTCTCTCCAATCTCTGCGAGAATACAGGAGCGGATGTTGAAGAGGTAGCCCGGGTAATGGGTCTGGACAAAAGAATAGGCAGGTCCTTTTTGAAGGCAGGCATTGGTTACGGCGGTTCTTGCTTTCCAAAGGATGTAGATGCCTTTGTGCATATCGCTGCTCAAAAGGGTTATGACTTTGAGTTATTAAGGGTAGTTCAAAAGATCAATCAATTTCAGAAAGAGAATTTTGTTAAAAAAATTAAAAGGACCCTCTGGAATCTAAAGGATAAAAAATTTGGGGTATTGGGTTTATCTTTCAAACCCAATACTGATGATATGCGCAATGCTCCTTCTATTGATATCATTGAGACACTTATAAAAGAAGGAGTGCTCGTTAAGGCTTATGACCCGGCAGCGATGAAAAAAGCCCGGAAAATCTTCAAGGATAAGATTATCTACTCTTCTAATCTTTATGAAACAGCAAAAGGAAGCGATGCCCTGATAATTCTCACCGAGTGGGATGAATTCAAGAAAATGAATTTAGAAAGGATAAGAAAACTACTAAAGGTGAAGATAATTATTGATGGCCGAAATATGTTCGAACCGCAGAAGATGAGCATATTAGGGTTTAAATATATTTGTATAGGTCGCTAAAAATACTTCAGCGACTTTATTGGTTTTTGGATAGGAAACGAAGATGAGAATTTTGGTTACCCGGTGCGGCGGGGTTTACCCCGCACCAACCTCAAAAGGAACAGAGGATATTTTTATTCATTGATTTTTTAGATAGATAGGAAAAGAGAATGAGAATTTTGGTTACCGGGGGTGCGGGGTTTATCGGCTCGCATCTCTGCAAGAGATTTATTGAGCAAGGAAATAAGGTAATTTGCATAGATAATTTTATTACCGGATCAAAGAAAAACATAGAAGAACTACTGCATTCTTTAAACTTTAGATTAATTGAACGCGACATATCAATACCTCTGTATATAGAGGAAGATTTAGATTGGGTTTTTCATTTCGCTTCTTTAGCCTCCCCCAAGCACTATCTAAACTATCCCATTAAAACACTCAAATCCGGTCTTTTGGGCACTTATAATTGCCTTGGATTAGCAAAGGAAAAAAAAGCAAAATTTTTCCTGGCTTCTACCTCTGAGGTCTATGGCGACCCCTTAATCCATCCACAAGCCGAGGAGTATTGGGGAAATGTTAGTCCTATCGGGCCCCGGAGTTGTTATGATGAGAGCAAGCGCGCGGCTGAAGCCCTAACCTATGCCTATATGCGTCAGCACAATTTAGATATTCGAGTGGCGCGTATATTTAATAGCTATGGCCCGAATATGCAAGCAGACGATGGAAGGGTTGTCTCTAATTTTATTGTTCAAGCATTAAAGGGTAAGGATTTAACCGTGTATGGAGAGGGTAATCAAACCCGTTCTTTTTGCTATATTAATGATTTAATAGAAGGAATTTTAAAAATGATGGAGGTTGATTATAAGTTGCCTTTAAATTTAGGAAGTTCTTCCGAGTTTAAGATTATTGAAGTGGCTAATTTGGTATTAAAATCTACAAATTCAAACTCAAGGATAAAATTCCTACCTTTGCCTGAAGATGACCCCAAGCGAAGAAAACCTGATATAAGTAAAGCTAAAGAGATATTAAACTGGCAACCAGGAGTTTCCCTGGAAGAGGGTTTGAAGAAAACAATAGAGTTTTTTGAAGCATCGAATTGAAAATCCGATGCTTGATTACAGGTATTATTAGAGGTGACTTCTCTATCGCCTCTATAAGGATACACAGATTGCAAAAAGATTGCAGCGATTAAAATGCTATTATGAAGCCTTTGCACGCCTTATTTATTTCTATAAGTCAATGCTGAAGATAGGCGAGATACACCTGCGCTGGAATAATTTCTTGGCAATGCTCTGTTTTTTGGAGCAAGCGCCTTTTTATGGTTAGTCGCCCTGAGTAAAATCAGGCTTTCTCTGGCCTATCCGATGCTAGCAATTACTTATGTAGCTATTCCTGTTTTATCTTATTTTATATTTAAAGAATCTTTGAATCCCGCAAAGATAGTTGCCCTTGCCATTATAATTTTTGGAGTTATTCTGCTGGCGAGATTTTCTTAAAGAGGTCTCTGAGAAATTTAGAGACCTCTGATTACAGCGATTTTAGAAACGATTACACCGATTTACTAACGATATTAATCTGTATAATCGTTCTTAATTGCCGTAATCATATGCCGAGTGAAACAAGGGATATCTTATGAAAGGAATAATTTTAGCCGGGGGTAAAGCGTCAAGGTTATATCCAATTACAAGAGGGGTTTGTAAGCAGATGCTTCCTCTCTACGATAAGCCGATGATTTATTATCCCTTATCGACGCTGATGCTTGCCGGGATAAGGGATATTTTGATTATTTCCACGCCCAAGGATACCCCCAGATTTAAAGATTTATTAGGAGACGGCGCAGATTTAGGATTAAAACTTTCCTATGTTGTCCAACAAAGGCCCAGGGGTATAGCCGAATCTTTTATAATCGGGGAAGATTTTATTGGAGAGGATAATATATCTCTGATTTTAGGTGACAATATCTTTTTCGGTCATAATCTTGTTGATTTTTTAAAAAAGGCAGTTGCTCTTCGGGAAGGAGCGATAATCCTTGGCTATTATGTAAAAGACCCTGAACGATACGGTGTTATTGAATTTGATGAGTATGGGAATGCCTTATCCATAGAGGAGAAACCGCAAAATCCCCGCTCAAATTATGCCGTGTGCGGGCTCTATTTTTATGACAATGGTGTAATTGATATTGCAAAGGGTATCAAACCTTCTTCAAGAGGGGAGCTGGAAATCACTAGCGTTAATAATGAATACATCAAAAGGGAGAAATTAAGGGTCGAGTTACTCGGGCGGGGTTATGCCTGGTTGGACACAGGGACCTATGATTCTTTAATGGACGCCTCACTTTTTATTAAAACCATAGAAGAACGGCAGGGACTAAAGATAGGATGCATTGAAGAAATTGCCTATAGAATGGGCTATATTGATGCCGAGCAGTTGGAAAAATTAGCAGAGAGAATAAATACTAATTACGGTAGGTACTTGATAAATATTCTTAAGGAAAAAGAAAGGAGAAAATAGGGGTGTCTTTTACCTTTAAAAGATTAGATATTCCCGATGTAATCTTGATTGAACCTCGGGTCCTTGAGGATAAACGCGGATTTTTTATGGAGACCTATAAATGGACAGATTTTACCAAATTCAGAATAAAGGAGCGATTTATTCAGGATAATCAGTCCAAGTCCGTGGCAAAAGGCGTATTGAGAGGATTACATTTTCAGAAAGAACCGATGGGGCAGGCAAAATTAGTGAGAGTAATCGCCGGGAGTGTCTTTGATGTGGCAGTGGATATACGAAAAAATTCACCGACTTATGGGAAATGGATTTCCGTAGTGCTTTCTGCCAAGAATAAGAAGATGTTATATATTCCCGAGGGATTTGCTCACGGATTTTGTACGCTGGAAAAAGATAGTGAAGTTATTTATAAATGTAGTAATGTCTACTCTCCAGAGCACGAAAGAGGTATAATCTGGAACGATAAGGATATTAATATCCAGTGGCCAATAGAGAACCCTATTCTTTCTGAAAAGGATTCTAAACTCCCTCTGTTGGATAAAATAGATTCACCCTGCTAAAATCCCAATTTATCGGATTGCCCCGAGGTAAAGGTTGAGCTATTTAACAGAGTAAACCCCTTTAGAAAGGTACAATTCAGGGGCAACTTCTCTATCAAGTATAAATAGGAACAACTTCTTTATCGTTCCTATAAGGAATTTGCCCCTATAAAGAAGGAAGATGGCTCATGTCATAAGACAAAGGTTTGTCTCAAATAGCAAGAGTAGTCTCTAACGGACCCCAGGGAGAGGCGGGGTCTTCTAACGGGGTAAACAATTTCTAACAATGATTTTATTAACGGGCACAAGCGGTCAGTTAGCAAAGGAATTTCAGCGGATTTTGCCCGAGAGAGGTTTAGAATTTGCGGCACCTTTAGAAGAAAAATTAGACATAAGCAATTTTGAACAAGTAAAATGTGCTATTGAAGAGATAAGGCCAGATGTTATCATAAATTGTGCCGCTTACAATTTAGTAGATGAAGCCGAAGAAGAACCATATTTGGCATTTAAGGTCAATAGCGATGCAGTTGGAAACTTAGCCGTTTTATGTAGAAGGTTCAACATCTTTCTTGTTCACTTCAGCACCGATTATGTTTTCGATGGCAGAAAGAAAGAATTTTATATAGAAGAGGATTTAGCCAATCCTGTAAATAAATATGGTGAGAGTAAACTAAAGGGAGAAGAGTTAATAAAAAGACATCTGAATAACTTTCTGATTTTAAGATTAAGCTGGGTGATAGGAAAGGGAAGAAGGAATTTTCTCTATAAACTATTCAACTGGACTAAACAAAAACGCATTTTAAAAATTAGCTGCGATGAAGTTTCAGTTCCTACATATGTAGAGGATGTCGTCCACACAACCCTTTTATCTTTAAAAAAAGGATTAAAGGGATTCTATCATTTAACAAATAGCGGCTATTGTTCAAGATACGAACTCGCAAAATATTTTGTTAAAAAAATGAGTTTAGATAATGTCCTTCTTCCTGTGCCAGCGAGTTCATTTATCCTTGCGGGCACAGGTAAGACCATGGCAAAGAGACCCTTATTTTCGGCTATGTCAAATGGCAAAATTTCAAAGGAGTTGAATATTCCCATTCCTGAATGGGAGGACGGTGTAGACAGATTTATTATCCGAATCTACAAATAAAAAATCGGATACATCCGGGTTTTACCCCATCCCTCCTAAACTGATGCACTGAATGAAAAAGATATGATTAAATACAACGAGAGGATGATGCGAGTTTTGGTTACCGGAGGGGCAGGGTTTACCCCGCACCAACTTCAAAAGGAACAGAGGATATTTTTATTCACTGATTTTTTTAGATAGATAGGAAAAGAGAATGAGAATTTTAGTTACTGGTGGTGCGGGGTTTATCGGCAGCGAATTTGTCCGACAGATTATCCCGGAGAGCTATAAACCCATAGTTGTCGACAAATTGACCTATGCCGGGGATTTGGAAAGGCTGAAGGAAGTTAGAGGAAAGTATAAATTTTATAAAGCAGATATTTGCAACAAGAAAAAAATAGAAGAGATATTTGCCAGAGAAAAACCTCAGATTATAGTCAATTTCGCCGCAGAGACTCATGTTGATAGAAGTATTATCAATGCCACACCTTTTATAGAAACCAACATTAAGGGAACTCAGGTTTTATTAGACGCTTCAGAAAAATATAAAATTAAAAAATTTATTCACATCTCGACAGACGAGACCTATGGAGAAATAAAAAAAGGGAGGTTTTCTGAAGATTCCCCTTTATCTCCTAACAGCCCTTATGCTGCTTCAAAAGCCGCTGCCGATTTACTTATAAGAGCATATATCCGAACCTATAAGTTTCCGGCAATGATAATTAGACCCTGTAATAATTATGGGCCTTGGCAATATCCTGAGAAATTTATTCCCGTAGTGATTTGTAAAGCATTGCAAAACAAAAAAATCCCTGTGTACGCTCAAGGATTGAATAGAAGAGAGTGGTTATATGTTGCTGACTGCGTAGCCGCAATAGCATTAATTCTCGAAAAAGGTAAAATAGGAAAAATTTATAATGTTGGTTCTGGCGTTGAAAAGAGAAATATTGATGTGGCAAAGAGCATTCTTAAGATGCTCGGCAAATCTGAGAATTTAATTCAATTTGTGAAGGACCGTCCCGGCCATGATTTCAGATACGCCCTTGATTCGCCGAAGATTCAGAAACTTGGCTGGAAACCGAAAGTTGATTTCTATCAGGGGTTAAGAAAGACAGTGAAGTGGTTTACCTCGAATTCTCTAAGGGGGTTTAGAGAAAAGAGATGGATAATTCTTTAAAAGGCAAAAGGGTTTTAGTGACTGGTGGCTGTGGTTTTATTGGTTCGCATATTGTAGATAAGTTAGTAGAACTTGGTTCAAATGTTATAATTTTAGATGACCTTTCTACCGGCAATCTGGATAACATAAAGCACCATAGGAATAAAGTGGAGTTCGTCAAAGGGAATATAAGGGACCAGGCCCTTCTTGATAAAATCTTAAACGGCGTTGAGTTAATCTCTCATCAAGCCGCTCTGCGGAGTGTGCCTAAATCCGTAGGCAGACCTTTTGACTATCACGATGTGAATGTAACCGGCACCCTAAACCTATATCTAAAGGCAAAAGAGAAAGGTATAAAACGCATTGTCTATGCCTCCAGTAGTTCAGTTTATGGAGAAAGGTTTGATTTTCCTGAGAAAGAAACCGATTCTCCTAAACCTCTATCTCCCTATGCGGCAACAAAACTCTTTGGTGAATACTACGGCTATATCTTTACTGAATTATATGGATTAGAGGTTGTTTCTTTGAGATACTTCAATGTCTTTGGACCGCGGCAGTCCCTGGAGAATAAATATGCTGTAGTTGTTCCCAAATTCATTACCTGCCTGTTAAAAAATGAGAGTCCCCCCATCTATGGAGATGGAAACCAAGAGAGAGATTTTACCTATATTGAAGATGTAGTAGAGGCAAATATTCTAGCTTTGACAAAAGAAGGCATAGAAGGAGAGGTTTTTAATACAGCAGGAGGCAGTCCTAAATCTATAAATTATTTATTTAATATTATCCAGGAGCTAACAGCCAATAGCCAAGAGCCAAAATATTTAGACCCAAGGCCGGGAGATGTCCGAAAGACTCAGGGTGATATAGATAAAGCAAAAAAGCTATTGGGTTGGCACGCAAAGACGGATTTTCGTCAGGGGTTAAAAGAGACGATGGAGTGGTTTTCTGATAGCAAAATTTAACTTATATTGCTAAAGGTTTGCAAACACGCTTCTTAAGCGCTCCTTTGAGTGATTGATTCTGAGTGCGCAAAACCTTACCCCAAAAAAAAGAAGGAGGATTCATCGAGTTTGATTCTCTAATTAATCTAAAGCCGGCACAAGGCGATCGTCTCCGGGGTAAAAAATTCAGAGCTTCAAAAAAAATCAGAGAGATTGGAGAAAAATTAATCAAGGGCTAAGATGAAATTTCAGCATAAAGAATTAGCTAACGGTAGATGGGGAAAGCTTTCCTTATTGGCTAAGGAGGTAAAAAATGATTCCCGAATCAGAGATTAAAAAATTGTCTATCAAGACCAATTCCAGAATTGTTTTATTGGTAATGGATGGATTGGGGGGATTACCTCATACCGACGGAAAAACAGAGTTAGAAGCCGCCCGTATCCCTAATTTAGACAACCTTGTTCGAAGAGGGATCTTGGGGGCGACTATTCCAGTTTCTTATGGAATTACTCCCGGAAGCGGTCCGGCCCATTTTTCTTTATTCGGTTATGACCCTCTGAGATACGAGATTGGACGCGGGGTTTTGGAGGCGTTGGGTATTGGTTTAGAACTGAGCGATAAAGACCTTGCCGCCCGCGGGAATTTTGCCACAATGGATAAAGGGGGAGTAATCATTGACCGTCGGGCAGGCAGGATTTCCGATGAAGAGAACAAAAGGATTTGCGAACTTTTACAAGAAAAAATAGTAAAAATAGAGGATACCGAAGTTTTAATCAAACCGGGCAAAGAACACCGTTTTGTAATTCTCTTTCGCGGTGAGAGTCTCGAAGAGATTAACGACACCGACCCCCAAGAGGTAGGTAAGAGAGCAAGGAAAGCAGAGGTTGAGGGACTTGGCCAAGAGAAATCTGCACGGATAGTAAACGAATTTGTCCGTTTAAGCAATGAGGTTTTAAAAAATGAACCCAGAGCAAATACTGTTTTATTAAGAGGAATTTGCAAATGCCCGTCAATTCCTTCAATGAGTGAGCTATTTAAATTAAAACCGGCGGCTATTGCTACCTATCCAATGTATCGTGGTCTGGCAAGGTTGGTGGGAATGGAGGTTTTGGATAGTGGGTTAACCATAGAAGATGAGTTTAGAACCTTGAAAAAAAACTTTTCCGAGTATGATTTCTTTTACCTTCACATCAAAAAGACAGATAGCTACGGTGAAGATGGAAACAGAGAGAATAAAATAAAGATAATTGAAGAGGTAGATAGCTTTATTCCCCGGGTATTGGATTTAGCCCCCGATGTTTTGGTAATTACTGGCGACCATTCTACCCCTGCTCTCTTAAAAGGACACTCCTGGCATCCTAATCCCTTTCTGCTCTATTCTAAATTTACCCGTGTTGATGGATTAAAAAGGTTCAGTGAAAGAGAATGCGTTAAAGGTGGCTTAGGTATATTTTCGGCCACGGAAGCAATGCCGCTGATGCTCGCTAATGCTTTGAAGCTCAAGAAGTGGGGAGCGTAGAAACTCAATGCGAAATGCAAAATTAACATTGCAAATTGCAAAATGGGGAATAAAAATAGCTTCACTGCTCGTATTTTATTTTGCACTGCTAATTGCTAATTGATTATTTTGCAATGATTATTTTCTTCCGATGGTTATTCCTCCAGAACTAAAAGTTGGCGTCTTAATGGGTGGAGACTCGGCGGAGAGAGAAGTATCTTTAAGGTCAGGAGAAGCAGTTTATAAAGCACTGAAAAGAGAAGGGTATGAGGTAAAGAGGATAGAAATAAGCAAAGAGCAAAGCGCCCAGGGGACTTGCCCGAAGGGCAAGTATAAGAGCAAAGCGCATACCCTAACGGGCACAAGCAGAGCAAATGCAATAAAAAAAGGAGAAATCGCCGAGCAGATTAAGGAAAGTGGGATTAACTTTGCTTTTATTGCTCTCCACGGAGGATTTGGCGAGAATGGCGGAATGCAAGCACTGTTAGAGGAACTGAATATTCCTTATAGTGGCTCTGGGGTTTTAGCCAGCCAGCGGGCAATGAATAAGATCCTTTCCAAAAATATCTTTCAACAAAATGATATTCCCATTCCTAAATATGAGGTTTTGAGAAACGGATTTTTCCGAGAAGACCTTGAGTTAGTTATTAAAAGATTAGAGTTTCCCTTAGTAGTAAAGCCGACCTCCGAGGGCTCAAGCATTGGTGTTTCTATCGTCCGAAGTGTCCGAAGAAATGTCCGAAGCGAAACTTCGGACAAGGAAGAATTAGAAAAGAAGATAAAATCTGCTTTGGGATACAGTAGCGAGGTTATTGTCGAAGAATATATAAATGGAAAAGAGGTTACTGTAGGCATATTAGCGGAAAGGGCATTACCTCCAATCTTATTAGTTCCCAAGAATAAATTTTATAATTACGCGGCAAAGTATGAACCAGGAACGACCGAATACCTTGTTCCTGCTCCTTTAGACAAAGAGATTTCTGCGAAGGTTCAAAAAACAGCCCTCAATGCCTATTTTGCCCTGAATTGTTCAGTGTTCGCGCGGGTAGATATGATGCTAAATAAAAAGAATCAATGTTTTGTATTGGAGGTAAATACTATTCCCGGTTTTACCGAGACCAGTCTTCTTCCTAAAGCGGCTAAGGTAGAAGGGATAGGCTTTGGGGAGTTATGTAGCAGGATAGTAGAATTATCATTGGACAAGCATCTACGAATTACGAATTTTTTACGAATTTACGAATAAAGGCATTCGTATATTCGTATAGATTAGTAAATTCATTGATGTCTTTCGTATAGATTAGTAAACCCCGTTAGAGAACTTCCTTCTCTAACGGTTTCCGCTGAGGTGGCATTAAACCACCATCAGCGCTTATATTTTTTTCACCACCGACTTCCTCGGTGGCTTTCTCTAACGGGGTAAATTCGTTGATTGGACATTTCTATGAAGAAACGTCTTCTGAAAATCTTCTTAATCGTTATTATATCTTTTCCGGCGATTTTCTTCTTTACCAAGAGTGTCAAATCTTTTTTAAATAGCCATCCCTCTTTTAAAATAAAAGAAATAGTTACTAGTTACCCCTCCTACGCCAAGGCTTCGGAGGGCAGACAGTTATTTCTCTCCGCCGAAGCCCGCAGGGCGAAGGCGGAAGTCACCAGTCCAACTTATACAAAAGAAGAAATAAAGAAAATATTGAATATAGACGAACAAACTAGTATATTCTCCTTAAACCTGAAAAAAGCCTCCAAAAGATTAGAGGAGAAGCCGGAGATTAAAAAGGCGGTTATTATCCGTCGCTTCCCCGATACTTTAATCATTCAATTAAAAGAGAGGAAAGCAGTAGCCCAAATAGGAGCTAGGAGATACTTTTTAATAGACGAAGAAGGGGTAATTCTGCCGGGAGCCAAGAATTTTCCTTTTGTTAACTTCCCTTTGATAGAAGGGATAGATTTTCCGCTGAGCGAACCCAAGATAGGCAGAAGGTATATTTCTCAAAATCTGTATAGCGGTTTATCTATAATCAAATTTCTTTCATCATTTCGCGGGAGAAATTCTCTAAGAGAGTTTAAACTTAAAAAAATTAATGTCAAAGATGTTAAGAATATCCTCCTTTATTTGCAAATTGATAGCCCTAATCTATCTGCCTGGTCGGGAAAGACCGTTTTGATAAAAATAAATATACCTGAGGATAACGAGGCAAAGGATGCTTTAAAAAAGAAAGTCAAACTTTTGAAGGAAATTCTGCCTCTCCATCGCCCCCAGGATGTGAAGTATATTGATTTGAGATTTAAAGATATAATGGTAGGGAAAAAATAGGTTGCGCCACAGCTACACGCTAAAAACACAAAATTAAAAGACTTTTTGCATTTTTAAAAAGCGTGGAACGTGAGACGTGAAGCGTGAAACAATAAGGGAGAGCACACTATAATTTTTTAAATTCCACAAATAGAATTTGGTAAACAATAATGTTATTAAATAAATTTATCGCTGGTTTAGACATCGGGAGTACTAAAATTAGCTTGGTCATTGGCAAAATAAACCCCGTTAAAAAAACTGGGTTTTCTAACAGGGCAAATGACCAGAGGGACCTGGAGATAGTTGACTTTCAAAAGGTAGATTCAGAAGGGGTTCGGCAGGGTATAATAGTAGATTTAGCCAAGGTAGTTAATTCTATTTTAGAGCTCAAACAAAATTTGGCGGTTAAGAAAATAGATTCTGTGTTTGCAAGTATAAATGGGAAGGCTCTAAGAAGCCATTTTAATCGCGCCGCACTTAATCTTTCTCCGCGCGGAGAGGAGATTCGCCAGAGTCATTTAGATAAATTGCTCAGGAGAGCCAGTTCTATTGGCCTGCCTTTGAATCGCCAGATTATCTACCGCGTTCCCTTAGAGTATATTATTGACGGAGAAGGGGAGATAGCCAATCCTTTGAGGATGACTGCTACCCGCATAGAGGTGCGCCTCCATATCATTAGCGCCGAAATAGGAGAAGTAGAAAATTTAGCCAAGAGCATAAATTATTCTAATTGGGAAGTTGAGGGAATGATTCCCGTGCCCCTTGCCTGTCAATGCGCCTTAGAGCAAGATGGCCATAGTCTTCTATTAGATATAGGCAGTCAGACGATTAACCTCGGGCTTTCTTCAGGTAATATTTTGGGTTTCTGCCGCACTTTTTTATGCAAAGGCAATTTTCCTGGATGTTTAGCAGAGGTAAAAAAAAGTATAGAAAAAGTTGGCGATTACGATAGGATAGTTATCAGCGGCGGCCGGGCATTAACAGACGGTTTAATAGAAAAAATAGAAGAAATGTTTGAGAAACCGACCAAGATAGGTATCCCGCGTGTGCGGTTACAAAAGAATGATTCTAATTTAGAGGAAAAAGAGATTGTTGATAACCCTGTATATACCACAGCAATAGGATTGGTCAAATACGGTTTAAGAAAGAGAAAGGAAAGAGCAGAAGCTAAAGGGCTTGTAAAGGGCTTGTTAAGAGGATAAAGAGGTGGATGGAAGGATATTCCCCCCCAGGACCTAAATAAATCCCAATGGTTAATGACCGATAAGATGTCTGAGAATAGAGAATATGATTTAGAAAAACGTACGGCTAAGTTTGGTGAAGATATTATTAAATTTGCTAAGAAGATACCTCAAAATGTAATTACCATTCCCTTAATAGACCAATTAATTAAAGCAGGGGCTAGCGTCGGAGCAAATTATTGTGAAGTAGATGACGCTAAATCAAAGAAAGACTTTAAGCATAAAATTGGAATTTGCCAAAAGGAAGCTTGCGAGAGCAAACATTGGCTTAGAATGATAAGCGTTGCTGTTCCTGAATTAAAAAGAAAAAGCAAGAAAGTTATGGCAAGAAGCCAAAGAGCTCCATCTTTTTTTCAATACTATCACCAAGTCACTTAAGAGAGACAATCAGGCATTAGATATTCTGAAATTAGTCATTGATTAAGTTAATTAGCTCAATTAGGAATTAGACATTGGGGGGCTTGTTTTTCCCCCTAAAATATGGTATATTTATAGTAGAAGCTGAAACCCGAAAAGGCAACCTGCCAATTAGTGTGGCGGGACGCAAAGCTACGGATTCGCGACGCGAATTATCGCTAATCTTAGTCGCGAATATTCGCGTCTAGAAGAGCCGGGCTGCCGAGAAAGCAGTTTTGCAAGATTTCTTTTAATGTTTTATGTTTCTCAGCGGCTCGGCTTTTTTATTTATCTCATTAATAAGAAGTTTTAAAAAGATATAAGAGAAGCACTTGACAAAGAGTTAGAAAAGTGGTAAAATTAAGCTGCCAAAAGAGACAAATATGAAAGAGAACAAAGATAATAATTTGGAAGAAAGCGAATCTAATTTAGGTTATACAAATAACCTAATCCCGGTAGAGGGAATAGAGATGTCTACCGATAAGACATCTCTATTTTTTGTAAGAGCAGAAGCCAAAAAGAGAATAAGAAGAATCATCCGCAAAACCATCTGCTTAACAATCATCTTCACCTTCTTGGTTGAAAACATTTCTTTTTCTAATCCAGATATTTTTAGTGGTAAGTGGAAGCTTAGAAGAAGGCGGTTGCAAACGCAACCGCCTTCTTCTTTGGCGACAGAAATA
>MZGK01000049.1 GCA_002085025.1 Candidatus Omnitrophica bacterium 4484_213 | reverse complement strand
ATAGAATCCAAATCAAACACCGGCTTTGCCTCTTTCTGATCACCGTAACTTGGAGGATCGCCGCTTAGGACAAGGATATTTCTAATCCCTAAAACAGAAGCGCTCAGAATATCTGACTGCAGGGCTAAGCGATTGCGGTGGCTACCGGTTATTTGAAAAATCGGCTCGCCACCTCTTTGTTTAATCAAATAAGATAGACACAGCGAACCCAACCGCATTACCCCTCCAGCCATATCCGTAACATTAATTGCGTCTATTTTATCCTTTAAAGAATCAACAGCAGATAATGTTGACTGGACATTTGTTCCTTTGGGCGGAGTGACCTCGGCAGTAATGACAAACTTTCCTTTATCTAATTTCTCCTGAAAATTCATTATTAACTAAATGATTACAACGATTCGCCCCGTTAGACAATAACTCTCTCTTGGATTTCGTTTCCTTCTTTGCCTTACATTTTACGCAATATGCTTCCATTTTTACCCCCTTTCCCTCCGCGAAGCGAGAGCCGAAGTTCCCCATTAAATAATTTTCATATCGCTTTTTTTACTTCCTTCCCTATCTCATTCAATCCAAACGGCTGTTTTTTTAGCTTAATACAGAGTTGCTTTAGTTGCTCTAAAGTCCCCATCACGAGGCAATCTGTTTCTTTAATCTTTCCGCTGATTACCTCTCGGTGCACGGCTGCCTCTGCCCCTAAAGAAAGCGCTTCCTGTTTTAAGATATTTGCCGCTTCTCTTTTAATTCCTTCTAATTTAATTATCCTGAACAAAGCCTTAGTTGCCATAATCCCAATTCCTCTTTTATCTACACCAATCTTTTTCAACTCCTGCCTAACCTCTTTCAGATTGTTTAAATAAACAACCGAAGTTTTCATATTTTGGTTTCCTGTTCTTCATCTTTCGCCTCTATCCCCACAATCTCCCTCACCTCTTTACCGCTGAGAACCTCTTTTTTTAATAGGGTAGAAGCAAGTAATTCTAACTTTTTCCGATATTTACTCAGGAGTTTCTTTGCCCGCTGATAACACTCATCAATAATCCGACGTATCTCTTCATCGATAATCTGAGCCGTCTTTTCGCTATAATTTCTTTCATCTAAAATATCCCGCCCTAAAAATAACTGCTTTTTCCTTTTACCAAAGGTTAGATTACCCAATCTGCTCATCCCAAACTCACAGACCATCTGACGGGCTATTTCAGTAGCTACCTCTAAATCATTCTGGGCACCGCTAGTAATCTCCTCGTTCATCAACTCTTCAGATGCCCGTCCTCCTAATAAAACTGTGAGCTTATCCAATAGTTCTTTCCTGCTAATCAAATAACGGTCTTTAAGAGGCATCTGCATCGTGTATCCGAGAGCAGATGCGCCTCTCGGGAGAATAGAAACCTTATGCAACTGCTCTTCATCTAAAATAAGCAGAGATAGCAAGGCGTGCCCAGATTCGTGAGCGCTGATAACTTTCTTTTCCTTTTCGCTGATTACTCTGCTTTTCCTTTCCGGGCCAGCCATTACCCGCTCAATAGATGCCTCTAATTCCTCCATTCCTACTACCTCTTTATTATGACGCACGGCCAATAAGGCGGCTTCGTTGGCTAAATTAGCCAGATCTGCCCCGGAAAATCCTGGTGTCTGACAGGCGATAAAGTTCAAATCTACATCCTTAGCCAACTTAATCTTGCGGGTATGTACCTTTAAAATCCCTTCTCTCCCTTTTATGTCCGGTTTATCAATGACAATCTGACGGTCAAACCTCCCTGGCCTTAGCAAAGCAATATCAAGAACATCGGGTCGGTTGGTTGCTCCAATAAGAATAACCCCTTCGCGGGTATCAAAACCGTCCATCTCCACCAACAAGGCATTCAGGGTTTGTTCCCTTTCGAAGATTATGCAACCCTTATTTTCGGCTTTAGCTGCCTTTCGCGCCTGGCCAAAAAGGTCACGCACCCGTGATGCCCCCACTCCTACAAACATCTCTACAAAATCCGAGCCACTGATAGAGAAGAAGGGAACCCCGGCTTCCCCAGCCACTGCTCGGGCTAAAATTGTTTTTCCACAGCCTGGAGGCCCCATCAGCAAAACACCCTTGGGGATCTTTCCTCCTAACTTCTGAAATTTTTTAGGGTTTTTCAAAAACTCGACGATTTCCTGAAGTTCTTCTTTAGCCTCATCTACCCCGGCTACATCCTCAAAGGTGGTCTTTACTATATCCTGAGAAAGCTTTGCTCTGCTTTTGCCAAAAGAAAAGAGCCGCCCTGCTCCTTGTTGCATCCCCTTATGCGCCATAAACCAGATAAACATAATAAATAAACCTATTGGCAATAGAGAGAAGAAAAGGGAAGAAAAAAATGTCCTCTGCGGACCAATCTCAAAATCAGGAACATTCTCTCTAATCGCCTTCATCAATTCTGTATCATTTTCTGGAACATAAACCCGATAGAACTTCCCATTGGCAAGTTCACCCTGGATAAGTTCGCCTATCTTATAACAAGATTTAATTTCCCCTCTTTCTCTATTCTGCAAAACCATGGCATAAAATTCAGGATAAGAAAGAGGTTGAGGGCTGAGTCTATCTGCTAACGGTGAAAACTTATAAAGATAGATAAAAAAGAGTCCAATAATCAACCAGATAATCAAACCTCGCCAGTCGGGTTTTCTATACTCCTGCTTGTTCTCCTTTTCAGAATCAACGTCAGTAGAACCAAGACCATTAAGTTTAGGTTTAATTGGGTTAGGCATCTTTCTAACTCCCTTCTTTGCTTAACACTTCTATCTTATCATTTTTCTGCTCGTCTCCCATTAGAAAACCCCGCCCTTTCTAACGGCGTTTACCTTTACCTGCCTTGACAAAGACAATTCTATCGTATTCCTTTTGAATCCTGAGCTGCGGTAAATCCAAAAATAAATTCTTTTTGTTTTTATTTATCAAGCCATTCAGCGATTGCCAATGCTGATAGGCAATTTGTCTTGTATCCCCCTTTGCTTCTTTAATCGCTAAACGAAGGAGTCTTTTTTGTATCGCAAGATGAAACCTGGTAAGTTTATTTAGAGAAAGAATAACCTTCTTACCCCCCACCACTTTTCTGCCCTGGCGGCTTCCCTTTGAAAAAGTAGTGGGAGGTTGGCTAACTTGCGAAAATGCCTTTTTGGCTATCTCTTCTAAATACTCATTCTCTTCTCTTAGATTCTCAGCGGTGTTAAATAAAATCTGTCCGATGCGCGGGTTGTATCTTTCTAAATAGGGGAGCAGACGATGGCGAACTCTATTTCTTAAATAAACCGTTTCTCTATTGCTGCTATCCTCTCTAAACTTTATTTTTTTCTGCTTTAAAAAATCCAAAATTTCTTTTCGAGAGGTCTCAATCAGCGGACGCACAATATTTGCTCCATTAGCAATTATTCTTTTGGGAGACATCCCACCCAAACCCTGGCTACCACCGCCGCGCAAAAGGCGCATCAAGACCGTCTCTATCTGGTCGTCCTTGTTATGCCCTAAGGCAATTTTAGTCGCTCCCTTCTTCTTCGCCGCCTCTTCCAGAAATTTATATCTCAAGTCCCTTGCCGCTTCTTCCAAAGAGAGCTTTCTTCTCTTAGCGTAAGCCGGAACATCTCTTTTTTTTACAATAAAAGGCAAGGTTAATTGCTGAGCAATTCTTCGGACAAACAAAACATCTGCCTCGGCTTCTTCCCCGCGAATTTGATGATTAAAATGGGCAACAAATAATTCCAAATTATATTCTTCCTTGAGAGAAAATAGAAGAAATAAAAGAGCAACCGAATCTGCTCCGCCGGAAACCGCAACAATTACCTTGTCATTTTCAGAGAAGAGATTATATTTTTTGATTGTGTTTTTAACTTTATTAACAAAACTTGGCATTTATTAACTTGTCTTTTTGTCCTCTTCAAAATTACCATTTCTTTACTGCCGCCTCAATATCTATCTGCCCACTATCTATACAGTAGCAACATCCTCCACAAGTGCTCCCACCAGAAAACTTAATTCTTCCTGTCTCTTTATTCACTTCGCAATAAACCTCTTTTCCCCTATTATCGGAATTGGTTTCACATTTGTTAACTTCAACAATCTGCCAACCGCTTTGAGATATAACCTGCGCTTCTCCTTTTACATAAACATCTCCACCACAAACACAATCTGCTTGTGATGCTCCGCGGATAAGCAGTCTATATCTATCCCAAGAAATCTCCTTTCTCTCTACTGCCCAGGACCCCATTCTAACCATATCAGGACTCGCCCATGCTTGTCTGCATCCACCGGGCAAACAACATTCCTCGCCACGAACCTCACCCAAACATCACCTGTGCGTTTTGCTTGAGAAAGAGGAACAATAAAATTAAAAGAGGTAGTAAAAGAAGATTTTGTTTTGTTAAATCCTTTTTCACCTCTGCCAATTTGTATTTATAAATCTTAGGAGATTAGAAATTTCTTTACAAAATTCCTATTTTTATAACAAACTAATCTGACGCCAAAGATTTTCTTTCTCATTCTCCTGAAGCAGCTAATACTAAATGCAGAGCATCAACTCCTTCCTTTTTAGAAAGTTCTTCAAGCAAAGAAATTTCTACTATTACAGATTCAGATGAACAAATCTCGAAACCAGCGACATAGCGGGTATGAGCCGCTTGCTCTACCAGACTGAGCTACTCCGTCTTTCCTTACTCGCGAAGCGATAGCCGAAGGGGCTGAGGATAATCTTTTATTTATTTATTTTTTCCTTGCTGAATTTGAAAAACCTTACCTTCGGTCTGGATAGAAGGAGCAATGATAATCTCGGTAAGCTGCATCTCGCGGATATTTCTTGCTCCCACATTCCCCATTGAGGTCTTTAATGCCCCAACAAGGTTCTGTGAACCATCGTCTAATCTTGCCGGGCCAAAAAGAATCTCTTTAAGCGTCCCGGTTGTCCCCACACGAATACGCGTCCCCCGCGGAAGATTAGCATGAGGAGTTGCCATTCCCCAATGATAACCTCTGCCCGGCGCCTCCTTTGCCCGGGCAAAAGCCGAACCAACCATCACTGCATCTGCTCCACAGGCAAAGGCTTTACAGATATCACCACCACGCACCATCCCGCCATCGGCAATAATTGGGATATACTCTCCTTTCTGCTTATAATAAAAATCACGTGCTGCGGCGCAATCACAGATAGCCGTGACCTGCGGAACACCAATTCCCAAAACACCGCGGGTTGTACAGGCTGCTCCCGGTCCAATCCCGATTAGGAGCCCGCTTGCCCCTGTCCCTAATAATTCTAAAGTAGTTTTATAAGTAACGCAATTCCCGATAATCACCGGAATTTTCATCTGCTTGCAGAATTTGGAGAAATCAAGGCTTTTGTATTGGGAAGAAATATGACGCACCGTAGTAACCGTTGCCTGGACCACAAATATATCCGCTCCGGCTTCCTCGGCGAGTTTGCCAAACCGCTCTGCTCGCTGGGGAATAGCACTCACCACTGCCGGCACACCTGCCTTTTTTATTTCCTCAATTCTTTGACTAATCAATTTCTCTTTGATCGGCTCTAAATAAATATTCTGAACTAATTCAGTAGCCCGCTCTGAAGAAGCGTTGGCAATCTTTTCTAACACCTTTTCGGGACGCTCATATCTGGTCTGGATACCCTCTAAATTCAAAACCGCAAGTCCCCCTAATTTGCCCATCTCAATAGCAAACCTGACATCAACCACACCATCCATTGCCGCAGCGATTATCGGAACAAAATGTTTCCTGCCCCCGATCTCCCAAGAGATATCTACCTCCTCGGGATTAATAGTAACTGCCCCCGGGACCAGAGAGATTTCATCAAATCCATAACAACGGCGGGCTTTTCTGCCCTGTCCAACCCACATTCCCATGATTCCTCCTGCTATAACTCCGTTATAGCTGATTACAGCGATTAAGATAGATTGCAACGATTAAATCATTAATAAAATAATCTCTGTAATCAGACATCCGTTTCGACGGATGTCTCATAGAGTATCCGCGAGCAACTATTGCAAAATATCAATTCTTCACCCATCTTTATTTCTTCAATAACCTGAGGAGTAAGCATAAAACGACACTCTCCGCAGGCACCATTTTTCACCGCTGACATTGCCTTTCCCTCTTTTTTAGCCAAAATCCTTTCATATTGGGAAAGAAGTAAAGGTTCAATAGCAGAAATAAACGGCTCTTTCTTTTTATTTAAATCCTTTATCTGTTGCTCAATCTCCTGACAGCGTCTGTTTGCCAGTTCTTCTTCTTGTTTGAGCTTCTGCTTTTCTTTGTTTAAATTTTCCTTCTGCTGCAAAAATGTCTTGTTTATCTCTTCAACCTCATCCAACAAACCGATTATTTTTTCTTCTAATAGAGAAACATCGGCCTTTAGATTTTTAACCTCTGCCTCTAAAGAACTATACTCCTTATTCGTCTTCACCTGATATAATTGCACATTGTGTTTTTTGATTGTCTCTTCTTTACTCTTCAAATCCCCTTCCATTTTCTTAATTTCTAACTGTCTATTCTTTAGTTTCTGCTCGGTTTGCTTAATTTTTTCTTCTCTTTCTTTATATTCCTGCTTCAGCAAATTTAACTCCTCGGGAACCTTTTTTCTTTCAGCATTCAACTCATAAATCTGGCTATCCAGTGCTTGCAGTTTAACTAAAATTTTAATTTGTTCTTTTAAATTCAACTTTCCTCTTGATTAAGAGGTTCGGCTTGTGTCGCTAAGAAAACCGTTTCGCAGGCTGAGCGGGCATGGTTCCTGAGCGAAGCCGAGAACCGAGCCGTGATTTGCTCGCTGGGTAAATCAACGGCGTGTTTCCGTGCGACCAAGCCGAGCCGATTTTCTGGTGGACGATGCAGGATTTGAACCTGCGACCTCGTCGATGTGAGCGACGCGCTCTAACCAACTGAGCTAATCGTCCTATCTATATCTTTCCTTTTGTAGAAGAAACCTCTTGACGTCGCGGGTCAATCTGGGCATATTTACACCACAATTATTCACAAAAGATTGCAAAAAATGCTTAGCATCTTCAAAAGTATATTTTTGGTCTGATCTCAAATTTTCGATAAATTTTTCTATGTCAATTTCACCGTTAAATGTTACGGTTAAGCGAGAAGGCATAAGAGCTTCAAAATTCAAAGACGGACGTCCGCTTATATCCAAAGTTACTTCAGCCAAAGCTTTATCCATCGGCACCGCCGCAAAACCAAATCTCTTTATCCCCTTTTTATCTTCCAACGCCTCTTTAAATGCCTCACCTAAACAAATTCCGATATCCTCGTTTGTGTGGTGAATACCAACCTCAAGGTCACCCTCTGCTTTAATCTCTAAGTCAAACAGACCCCAATAAGCAAACAATTCTAACATATGGTTTAAAAAGGGAATTTTGGTATCTATATCTGCCTTTCCTTCTCCATCTACGTTTAGTGTTAATTTAATGCTGGTTTCTTTGGTTTTGCGATTTATCTCGGCCACTCTTTGATTCATTTAAACCTCACCTTTTCCCTTTGCTTTCTCACCTTGAATAAACCTTGCTTCTACTGATTTTTTATGCCTTGGCATCCCTTCTATCTCGGATAATTTAGCGATGGCTTCCCTTGCTTTCTCCAACCCCTTTTGCGAATAAGAGATATAATGCGAACTCTTCATAAAGCTATCAATGCCTAAACAAGAATGAAAACGGGCTGTTCCCTGGGTAGGCAGGATATGGCCTGGTCCGGCAAAATAATCCCCTACGGCTACCGGCGAATATCTGCCCACAAATATCGCGCCGGCATTCTTTATCAAGGGAAAAAATTCCTTTGCCTTAGCAAGTATAACCTCAAGATGCTCAGGGGCAAGTAGATTAACCACCTCAGCGGCCTCGTCAATATTTTCTACCAAGACTATCCACCCTTTCTGCAACTCTCTCTTCACTTTCTCAGCAAGTCTCTGGGAAGTAGTTACCAATATCCCCTTACCTTCTTTATGCTCCTGTTGGGCAAGGAGGTCAGCGACTACAAAAGAGGTGGGGGCACTCTCATCGGCTACAATCACCACTTCACTGGGTCCGGCAAGCATATCAATATCAACGAATCCAAAAACCTGCCTTTTTGCCTCCTGGACATAGACATTCCCCGGACCAACAATCTTATCTACCTTTTTAATTGTCTGCGTGCCAATGGCTAAACCAGCAATTGCCTGCGCTCCACCCACCCGATAAATTTCTTTTATCCCTAATAAATTCGCCACCACCAAGATATGGGCATCAATCTCTTTGTGCTCATCAGGGGGAGAAGCGAGGGCAATTTCCTTTACCCCGGCGAGCTTTGCCGGGATTACGGACATATACACCGTAGAGATTAAAGGGGCGCTGCCGCCGGGAATATAAATCCCTACCCGATTTATTGGATGCACAATCCGACCCAAAACAACACCGTTTTTTCTTGTTTTTAAAGACCTCTTCTTTTCTTTTTTATAAAACTCACTCACATTGTCTATCGCTGAGCGCAACAAAGGAATAAAATCACAATCTATCCGCTGATAAGCCCTGTTTATATCTCCCTCACTAACCCTTATTCTCTTAAGAGGAAGCTTAACCTTATCAAATTCCTTCGTCCACCTCAATAATGCCTTATCCCCATTCCTGGCCACATCCTTGATTACTCTCCGCACTACTCTGCTTATCTTCTCGTCTGGGGAATAACTTAGAAGCGAGGAAATCTTTTCCCGATTGTTTTTATTATAAGTGATTATTTCCATCCCTCTACCCTTTACTTTCTAACCTCTTTTAGTTTCTCGCGAATAAGTTCCGCCCTTTTGATATCCCTTTGATAGGCGTTTAGTTTCTTTCCTTCTATCCTTTGCAGATGGGCTGGCTGGGTGAGCAAAAAGAGCTCGTTTATTTTCTTTAACTGGACATCTTTTAAGATATCTAAATCTGCTCCTAAACGCACCATTGAGAGCAGATTCATTGTCTCTCCGCTGTTGATGAAATAGGAGTTCTTTAAGAGCCCATAAGCCCGCCAGATTTGGTTGTAGAGAATCTCGCGATTTTGTTTCAAGAGAAGTTTTCTCCTTTCCTCTTCATAATTGATAATCTGACGCACCACCCTTTCTAAGTTATCAATAATATCCTCTTCACTCCTGCCTAAAGTAATCTGATTGGAAAATTGAAAAAAGTTTCCACTCGCCTCTGTCCCCTCGCCATAAAGCCCGCGGGCAACAATCCCTAATTTGGAAAGCGTCTGCAAAATACTTCCTATCTGCTTACTCATCACCAGCGCCGGCAGATGAAGCATCAGAGAGGCGCGCATCCCCGTGCCTACATTTGTCGGGCAGGCAGTGAGATAACCCCACTGTGGGCTAAAAGCATAGTTTAATTTCTGCTCTAACTGTTCGTCTAATTCATTAATCAGTCGCCACGCATCACTCAGATTAAAACCCGATTGGAAAACCTGAATTCGCAGATGGTCTTCCTCATTGAGCATTACGCTAATAATCTCTTTCTCGCTAATAACTACCGCCTTAGAGTCCCTGCCCCTCGTCTGCTCCCGGCTAATCAAATGCCTCTCTAATAAAAATTGTTTATCGAGGGCATCCAACCTATCAAGTTCAGCAAAAAGGCCGTTCCTTAAATATTCAATTTGAAAAATAGCATCTTTCATCAGAGAGAGAACCTCTTTTCTCTCTTTTTTATCGGCCCACTGGGGAAAGGAAAAATCACTGAGATTCCTCGCCAGACGAATTCTGCTACTAATCACAATATGCGAATCCTTCCCGGTTCCTCTCAGCCATTCACTGCTTTGTGTAAGAAGATTGTTTAGGGTCATTGGTGCACCAACTCCAGGGGAGTGCCCTCAAGAGGGATATTCTCGATGTTTACATTTGCTAATTCCTGCAAGGAAAACCGTTTGCTTGCATCCAAAATCCCTATTCCTATTATGTGCTTATTCTCATCAAGGTCAATAATTACCCCTTTCTCTACTTCCTTACTTTTAGATACCTCCTTTTCTTTAAAATACACATAAAGGGCATCTGCTGTCCTGCCATATTCAATTTTCATATCTCCTTCTCATTCCTTATAAGAGCGATAAGGAAGTTGCCCCTACATATAGCTCAATCTGATTTATCCACTGCTGTAATAATTAAAATTTCTTTATCAAATTCTTTAAATGTAACCTTGATATAACGGTTTCCTATATGCCTAAATACATTTATTTCCCCGTATTTTGAAAATTCTTTTTTCCCTGGCTTGTTTAAATACTGACTCTATCTCTTCTTGCGAGATTTTTCTCCATTTTATTCTGCGGCGGGCGTGCCAGTCATATCTAATTGTCTTGTCCATGTTTCACCTTCTTGCTTTCCTTTGAGTGAGGTTTCGCCTTGTTTAAAGTTTCGCTTCATTCAACTTGATATTCTTATTCTGGAAGACTTTTACAACAAAATACGTGAGTTGCAGTATGTGCGGGTGTGGTCGAAAAAGTGGGGCTATTATAATAATATGTAAAATGGTAAGCAACCCGCTTATAATACACAGCTGTCTCATCAGAGTGACATCCTTCATTAGAAGCTGCTCCACCATAAGTTCTCCAATTACAAGGATAATCACTTTTAGGTTTAGGCACTGCCCGCGCATTACACCAGTAGCGCTTGTTGCAAGTATGGCTAGCTTGAGGATTTCACCATACTCCCCCTATAAGTTAGAATCCTGTATTAGCTTTAAAGTCCATACTATAACAGTCGCTTTTACAGGTTATAAAACAAAAACCTTGCACCCCCCATTCTTCTATTATCTCCTCTCCCCCTCACTGCATACATCGTATCCCACTCATCGTTATTATCCATTTACCCTGAGTGTAAATTGATGGTCTCCTTTGGGGTGGTGTACCTGTGAGGGTATCGGTGAAGAAGATTAGTTTATTATAATCCTTATCTGTGGGATTCTCTTGTTTTATCTCTATTCCTACTTTATTACCATCCTCATCAAAACCCCAGGCTTTGCTATTCTCTATCCCACATCCACCTTGATTTATGGGCTTTCCTCCAATACATACCATCAATCCTGCTGCTCTCCATTATACTTGCCCTTTGAGCAAGTCCCCTAACTCACTTTGAGAACCTATTGGGGTTACAATAGTGCGGATTTTTATTTCATCAGCAAATGCAGTTAACAGTTGGCAATTGACAGTAGGCAAATAAAGCCAGTAGGCAATTAACAGTAGGCAGTAGGCAAAGAAACG
>MZGK01000010.1 GCA_002085025.1 Candidatus Omnitrophica bacterium 4484_213 | reverse complement strand
CTCTTTCAGCGGCATCTTGGTTTTGCTTTAGGCCGATTGCATAATCTTAATCAAGATGTTTTAAATAAGGAAGAAGAGTTAAGAAAGAGGCAAGAGGAGATAGAGATAGAATACGCAGAGAAAATGAAGCAAGCCGCACAAGAAGTAGAGGAAATAAGGAATAAGGCAAACGAAGAGGCCTTGCTGGCCAGGGATAAAATCCTTGACCAAGCCAAAACAGAAAAGGCAAAGCTCATTGAGCGGGCAATAGCCGAGAAGAGAAAACAAGAAAAACAACTGGAGACAAAAATAGCTCAACAGGGCAGGTCTTTGGCTTCTAATTTAATAGAATATATATTTAGTAAAGAGATTAAAGAGGCAATTCATATTCAACTTGTGGATGAGTTGATTGAAAAGCTGCAAGCCACAAGCCACAAGCTGCAGGCTAGAAACAATGAGCAAGCAGAGATAACATCGGTTTATCCATTGAAAGCCGAGCAGAAAAAGCGGCTTATAAAAACGCTTTCTGAGAAGGTTGGGCAAAATATAGAGTTAAAAGAAAAGATAGATAAAGAAATAATCGGCGGAGTGATTATAAAGTTAGGTGATATAGTGATTGATGGGAGTTTGAAAAATAAACTGCGGAAAGCAATGGAGCAGGGAACGGGTAGCGGGTAGCGGGGAACGGGGAAAGAAAGTCACCAGTTACCAGTTTCCAGCCACCAGTGAGGAGAAAAATGAAAGAAGCAGGATATAAAATAACTAATTGTATGGCAGAAAGCAGATGATCTGGCTTATCAGATATATTTAGAGACCAAGAAATTTCCTAAAGAAGAAATCTACGGAATTACTTCACAGCTTAGGAGAGCAGCATTATCTGTTCCTACTAATTTGGTTGAATGAACAGGCAGGCAAGGAAAGAAAGGATTGAGGCAGTTGCGAACATTGCTTTGGGTTCGTTAGCTGAAACAGAGTATCTTTTGGATTTCTGTTTGAGGTTAGGATATTTTAATTAGGATAATCACGATAAATTGCAGAGTTTGCGTCAAGAAGTTGGAAATTTGTTATGGAAATTTTATCAAAGTCTTTAACTGGTGACCTGGTGACCTCAAGTAACCCGCGACCCGAGATTCCTCCTTTCGAAATTAAAGAAGTTGGTAGAATCAGAGAGGTTAAGAAGGGTATTGCCTATATCAAGGGTTTTCCTTCTTGCATAAATGGGCAGTTGATAGACTTTGGTCAGGGTGTAAAGGGTTTGGTTATCGGTTTTAATGAAGATGAGGTTCTTAGCTTAATTTTAGGCGATGTTAATCGGGTAAAATTAGAGAATGAGGTTATTGCCGTCCCCGAGGTTTTCAGGATTCCGGTGGGAGAGAATTTTATCGGTCGGGTGGTTAGCGCCCTGGGAGAGCCCTGTGATGATAAAGGAGAGATTAAAGCTACTGATTTCTATCCGATCTTCCGCGAGGCATTAGGAGTAATTGAGAGAATCCCTGTAGATAAACCGCTGTATACGGGCATCAGAACCATTGATACAATAATCCCTCTGGCAAGGGGGCAGCGTGAGTTGATTGTCGGCGACCGAATGACCGGTAAAACAACTCTGGCTATTGATACCATTTTAAATCAAAAAGACGAGGATGTTATTTGCATATACTGTTGTATCGGGCGCGATTTTTTCTCCTTAGAGCGGATTGTAGAGCTGTTTGCCGAGAAAGGAACTTTGGATTATAGCATTGTGGTAGCCGCACCGGCTATTTGCTCCAGCAATGAACAGTATCTCGCCCCTTATACTGCCTGTAGTTTAGGAGAGTATTTTATGCTTAACGGCAGGGATGTTTTGGTAGTATTTGACGATTTGACCCGTCACGCCTGGATATATCGGCAACTCTCTTTGCTTTTAGAGCGTTTTCCCGGCCGCGAGGCATATCCGGGTGATATGTTTTATCTGCATTCGCAATTAATGGAGAGAGCCGGGAGATTAAAGCCAGGGGCCGGGGGCGGTTCAATGACCTTTCTGCCGATTGTGGAGACCCAGCAGGGGGATATCACCGGTTATATTCCCAGCAATTTGGTTTCAATGACCGACGGGCAGATTTACTTGAGCGCAGATTTATTTCACGGGGGGTTTAAGCCGGCTATTGATATCGGGCTTTCTGTTTCGCGAATTGGCAGTAAGGTTCAAGCCCAGGCATTAAGGGAGGTAAGTCGGGGTCTCCGCCAGGAGTATTTTCAATATCGCGACCTGGTGCGGATGACCAAGATGAAGGCGCGTGTTTCCAAGGAGGCAGAGAAACAAATTAAAAAGGGAGAAGCGCTGAGGGAGTTTTTTATTCAAGATAAACACAAGCCGGTTTCTGTTGTTGAACAGATTATCATCTTTTATGCCCTGAGCAGGGATATATTGAAATCGCTTTCCCCGGAAGAACTAAAGAGGTTTAAGGACGGTATCTACGATTTCTTTATTAGAAATTATCCTCAGCTGATTGAGGAAATCGAAGAGGGAGAGATTTTAACTGCTGATTGTAAGAAAGAATTGGAGAGAGGGTTGGGGGAATTTATGAAGAAAGAAAGTCAGCATGAAGAGAAAAGGGTTAGTATGGGTGATAAGGGTTAGGAAGGGTTAGAAAGGGAATGAAAAATTCCCCTACTACTCCCTTTCCCTTCCTATCCCTTTCTAACCCCTGTGGTGAAGTGCTTCCTTTAGCTGAACTAAAAAAGGATTTGGAGTTTAACGAAGAGATAAGTGAGATTGTTGACATCTTAAAGAATATCGCTATCTCCTATTTTCATCATCTAAAGCAGAGAGAAAGATTTGAGGAGTTTACGAGTAACTTAGAAAATTTTTTGCAAGGGGTTGATTTTGAGGGGGTAGAACATCCTTTTTTGGAAACCGAATCTGTCCCAAAATCTGTCCGAAGCGAAACTTCGGACAGGGAATTAGTGGTTATCATTACTTCGGATGAACCTTTTGTCGGCGGGTTGAATATAAGGGTGATTAATGCGGCGTTGTCCGAAGCGAAACTTCGGACAACTGGATTAGTGGTGATCGGTGAACAGGGAAGGAATTATTTAGAGGAGACGGATAAGCCCTTTACCTATTTTAGAGGGATTGATGAAGAGCTCGAATATCAACAGATAAAAGAAGTGAAAGATTATTTGCTTTCCGAGTATCTCAAGGAGAATTTAAAACGGGTAATTGTTGTTTACCCCCATTTTATTTCTTTTTCACATCAGGAAGTAGAGGTTTTCCAGTTGCTGCCGTATAAATCAGTAGGCAGTGAGCAGTATGCAGTAGACAAAAAATTGCCAACTGCTAACTGCCAATTGTCTGCTGGTTCTATTCTCATTGAGCCCTCCCTAAATCGAGTAGCAGATTATTTAATCCGTTTATGGGTAGGAGAAAAGCTCTATGGAGTTTTTTATGAGAGTAAGCTCTCGGAGTTAGCCGCCCGGGCGATGCATCTGGAGGGAAGTTTTTTGGAACTATCTCGGATAAGAAAAGATTTAAAGTTGCAGTATATTCGCAGTCTCCACGAAGCAATGGATAAGGCAAATCGGGATATCTTTGCCAGCAGAACGTTATGGGGAGAATAAGCCGCAAGCTCCAAGCCACAAGTGGGGAAGAAAAGGGTTAGTATGGGTGATAAGGGGTAGCAAGGGTTAGGAAGGGAATGAGAAATTCCCCTACTACCCCCTGCTAACCCTTGCTATCCCTTTCTAACCCCACAGAGTTGAAAGATTACCAAAATGACTAATAAACCGCATCCCGTAACCCGTGCCCCGCTACCCGCAAAAGGAAAGGTTATTGCCATTCAGGGTCCGATTGTTGATGTCCGGTTTAATTCTACCAAAGAGGTTCCTCCACTTTACGGAATTATTGAAACCTGGGCTTACGATGGGCGAAGGATACTCCTGGAAGTGGTTGAACACCTAAGAAATAATGTAGTCAAGTGCGCCGCCTTTAGTTCTACTTATGACCTCCAGAGGAATGCTGAGGCAGTGGTTTATGGTCCACGAATTAAGATTGCGGTAGGAGAGGGGCTTTTGGGGCGGATGGTAAATGCGAGCGGAAGTGTTATAGATAAAAAAGAGGGGATAAAAAAGGAAGGTGAATACTTTATACGCCGACGTTTTCCATTTTTGTCCTTAAAGCCCGAATCCTCGGCTAAAAAAATAGAAGTTATCCAGACCGGAATCAAGCTCATTGATTTGCTTTTCCCGCTAACAAAGAGTTCCAAGACAGGTCTTATCGGAGGAGCAGCTTTAGGGAAGAGTATATTGACCCTCGAACTTATTCATAATCTTACCATAAAACAAAAGGGGGTTTGTATATTCGCCGGTGTGGGGGAGAGAATCAGAGAGGGTAATGAACTGTATTACGAGCTCATTAAGAGAAAAATGTTAGGCAGAACAGTGCTGGTATTCGGACAGATGAACGAGCCGCCTATTGTTAGATTTGATACCATCCACACTGCCAAGACCCTTGCCGAGTATTTCCAAGACAAGGGTAAAGATGTCCTGCTTTTTGTGGATAATGTTTATCGCTTTATCCAGGCTGGAGCAGAGACCTCCATGCTTTTAGGAAGAATTCCTTCCGAGACCGGCTATCAACCCACCTTGATTTCGGAGATGGCAGAATTCCAAGAAGAGATTGTTTCTAAGGAGGGGACAACTGCTACAGTGGTGGAGGCCATTTATGTTCCCAGTGATGATTTAACCGACCCGGGAGTAGTATGCACCTTTGGTTTTTTGGATAGCATAATTATCCTGTCGCGGCAGAAGGTTCAGCAAGCTCTTTATCCGGCAATAGATCCGTTGGTTTCTTCCTCTTTTAACCTTGACCCCCGAGTCGTAGGAAAAAAACACTTTGCTATTGCCCAAGAGGTGATTAAAATTCTTAGCCGTTATACAGAGTTAAAGCGAATTGTCTCTGTGATTGGTGTAGAGGAATTAAGCAAACAAGATAGAGTTTTATATGAACGGGCTCAGAAACTGGAGAACTTTCTTACACAGCCCCTTTTTGTTGCCGAGGCATACACAGGAAGAAGAGGGGTGTTTGTGGAAGTAAAGGATACCCTGAAAGGATGTGAGAGGATAATCGGCGGGGAACTGGATAAAACTCCCAAGGAAGAACTTTATATGATAGGGAGAACAGAATAATAAACTAAAGAACTTATGAACTTAAGAGCTATTTGGTTCTTCAGTTCTTTCGTTCTTTGGTTTTGGAAGAATGGCTAAGTTAGGAGAAATCTTAATTAATAGTGGAGTTATTAACAAAGAGCAGTTAAAGATTGCTCTCGCTAAACAGAAAAAGGGCAAGGAGCTTCTGGGTAAGATTTTATTGGATTTAGGTTTTATTGATGAAAATGAATTACTTAAGGCTTTATCCTCGCAGTTGTCCATTCCTTACTATCCGAGTTTAAAAGAGGTTTCTATAAAAGAGGAGGCAGTCAAAGCCGTGCCGGCAAAGTTTATCTGGCATTATAAAATTATTCCCTTGGAAATTAAAGATGATACCTTAACCATTGCTACATCCAATCCTTTGGATGCCTCGCTTTTAGATGATATAAATCTACATCTGAAGTATAATATTAAAACAGTCTGGGCACCGGAAGCAGAGATAAGAGATGCAATCAGAAAGTATTATGGTATTGGTGCCGATACAGTAGAGGGGATATTAGAGCGTGAAGCGCAAAGCGGGAAGCCGGAAGCGAGGAAAGAGCTACACGAAGAGAGAGAAGAGATAATCGAAGTAGAGGATTTAGAGAAATCGGCTCAAAGTACATCAGTAATTAAATTGGTTGACCAGTTATTAAAAGAAGCGGTTTTGGCTGGGGCCACTGATATCCACATTGAGCCCTCTAGGGAAAAAGTGAGGGTGCGCTACCGCCTTGATGGCATACTCTATGATATGCCCGTGCCTGAGGATATCAGATTTTTGCATAGCGCAATCATCTCTAGAATAAAGATTATTTCCGGTCTAAATGTAGTAGAGCGGCGTCAGCCTCAGGATGGACGGGCAAAAGTGAAATTAGGAGACAAAGAAATAGATTTGCGCATTTCCACTTTGCCTACGCTTTATGGAGAGGATGCGGTAATTAGAATTCTGCCCACGCAATTGCTCTTTGATTTAAAGCAGCTAGGTTTTCTGGCCGAGGACCTGGGGAAAATAAAGGGATTTATTAAAAAGCCACACGGCATTATTTTTCTTACCGGGCCCACCGGGAGCGGCAAGACCACCACCCTTTATGCCTGCCTCTCTTATATCAACTCTCCCGATAAGAAGATAATCACCATTGAAGACCCTATTGAATATGAACTCGCAGGGATAACTCAGGTTCAGTTCAATCCTAAAGTAGGGCTGACTTTTGCTAATGCCCTGCGGAGTATGCTCCGCCATGACCCCGATGTGATGATGGTAGGAGAGGTACGTGATTTAGAGACCGCGGAATTAGCCATTAGGACTGCTCTCACCGGACATCTGGTTTTTAGCACTCTGCATACTAATGATGCTTGTAGCAGTTCGGTTCGCCTTCTGGATATGGGCATTGATCCCTATTTGGTTGCTTCTTCAGTGGAGGCTTTTATTGCTCAGCGGCTGGTAAGAGTGATTTGTCCGGAATGCAAGGAAGAGATGAGAAAGGAAAGAGAGGCCTTGTCCGAAGTTTCGCTTCGGACAAAGGGTAGGATATACCGGGGGAAGGGGTGCGAGGCTTGTAAGTTTACCGGCTATAAGGGGCGAACTGCTATTTATGAAATCCTCGTTGTTGATGATTCTATAAAGGAATTGATCTTAAAAAAGGCTTCGGCTAATCAGATTAAAGAAAAGGCCAAGGAATTAGGAATGGTTACTCTGCGTCAGCGTGGTTGGCAAAAGGTTATGGAGGGCATTACTACACCGGAAGAGGTGATGCGGGTAACGGAGATGGAGAAATGAAAACTGAGAAACTGAAGAACTTATGAACTTAAGAACTATTTTATTCTTTAGCTTTTCAGTTCCTCAGTTCTTTAGTTTTTAGAAGAAGATGCTCAAAAAAGTAACTTCCAGTGATATAAATATCTTCACCCAGCAGTTGAAGAGTTTGATTAAATCAAAGGTGGGACTCCTCCCGGCTTTGAATATCCTCTATGAGGAAACACCTAAGGAGAGTATGAGAGACATTATTCACGACCTCTATGATGCAGTGGCAAAGGGGAGGATGTTTTCGGAAAGTTTAGAGCAGCATCCGCGGCTTTTTTCTTCGCTTTATGTGAGCATTATAAAAGCAGGTGAAAACGCCGGACATTTAGAAGATGCTTTAAATCAAATAAGTGTTTTTATATCATCTCAAGAAGAACTAAAGATGAAAGTACGGGTGGCTTTGGCTTATCCTCTGTTTATGTTCTTGATGGGCGTAATTACCATCCTAATTTTATTTAGTTTTGTTATCCCCCGCCTTGGTATGATTTTTAGCGATTTTGGCGGGGCCCTACCCCTACCGACAAAGCTCCTTTTAGGGGGAGGTAGACTTTTTTCAAATCTATGGTTTTGGCTGGTTGTTGCAATAGTTGGCATTTTATCTTTTCGCTTTATAGATCTTTCTCGGGTAAAAATGCGTATCCCAGTTTGGGGGAAGATAATAAAGCAGGAGGCGATTGCCCGCTTCTCGCGCAGTTTATCCCTTCTCCTTAACGGCGGGGTTTCTATATTTGAAGCCTTAAAGATTGCTGCTCCTTCTCTGGATAATTACCAGATGATAGAGGAGATAAAGCAAGCGAGGGAGAAGGTTGTTGCCGGCTCATCTTTAACTAATGCGATGAAGGATTTGCATTCTTTTCCTCCTTATTTTAGGCGGATGATTTCTGTAGGTGAAAAGGGAAGCAAATTAGAGGGAGTGCTGGTGGAATTAGCCGATAACTACGAAAGGCAGGTGGAGATAGGGCTCAAAATGGTTACTTCTCTTATTGAGCCGGTAATCATTCTGATTTTAGGGTTAGTTTTAGGGGTGATAATTATAGCGATGCTTCTACCGATATTTCAGATGAATCTGTTGGCGAGGTAAAATAAATCCCCAGTTTCCAGTCCCCGGGGAGGAAAAGGGTTAGTATGGGTGATAAGGGGTAGTAAGGGTTAGAAAGGGAATGAGAAATTTCCTTACTACCCTTTGCTAACCCTTACTATCCCTTTCTAACCCTTGCGGCCCTCTGGTGACCTGAGAATTGATATGAAAGCGAACTTAATAATAGAAATAACCAATCGCTCCTTAAAGATAGTTGCCTATCGGGATGTTCTCAAGAGCCAGAAGATTATTAAGGTTCTTGTTGAGCCAATTCCTCCCGAAGCATCTTTAGAAAGTAAGGCTAAAATTTTAAAAGATTTATTGCGGAGGTTAAATCTTAAACCTCAAAGTATAGGTTTTTGCCTACCTCGTAACCAGTTGATAGTCCGAAATTTTAGATTCCCTTCTGCCGATGCTAAGGAGATAGATAACATCCTTTCTTTACGGATAGAAGAAGAGGTTCCTTATCATAAGGAGGAAACCATTAGCGGTTATCAGATTCTAAATGAGGAGAAAGATGGCTATACTGAGGTCCTTTCAGCTATAGCCCAACGCGAGGTTATAATAGAGGAATTATTTAACATATCCGAGAGAGTAAATCTTTATCCGGAGAGGATAGAGCTGAGTTCTTGCGGAGTTTTGCATTGGTTTTTATCTTCCCAGCTTTCTGATAAGGTTGACCCAAGAGAGTTTTATCTTCTGCTGGATATTGACCAGGAGTGGACGGACTTTATAATTTTTCAGGGAGATAGGGTTATCTTTACGCATAGCATTGCCCATAAAGCAGAAGTGCTTGAAGAGAAAGAGGGCGAGAAAGAATTTGCCGATAAGATAAAACAAGCGCTGGTTATTTTTCAGGCAAAAGAACCCCAGAAGAAGCCGGTTAAGATTTTTTTAAGCGGGGCTAAACTTGTTTCTGAACAGTCAGGAAACTCCCTAACTCCTCAATTAGCCAATTTTTTGGAGAAAGAGCTCAATCTGCCAGTGGAAGTAGTTTCCCCACCTTCATCAGTCAGTGCTTTTTTAGCCAATATTCCGCAAGAGATATCGGTCTCCGGAGTTTGCGGCTTGGCAATAAGCAGGAAGAGAAATATTTTTTTTGTTTTGCCGGAGATGGAGACAAGGCACTTATTAAAAACAAGGGTGAGAGAACTTACTTTATTAGGAAGTTTTCTGCTTTATTTTTTGGTTGTTGTCAGCGGAATATTGGGGGTAAAAGTATATAAGAAAGAGAGCTATTTAAGAGAATTAAATAAGCATTATCAACAGATTGCTCCTGAGATAGAAGATCTAACCGAGATACAAAGTAGGATGAGGATAATCGAAGAGCGTCTGGATATGCGGCGTTCGGCTCTTAATTGTCTCGCCGAAATCCATAGAGTTATTCCAGCCGAGATTACACTGAGAAGTATTGATTTTCGCAGGAGCAAAAGGGTTATCTTGCGGGGTTATGGAAGAGCGATGTCCGATATCTTTAATTTCGTGAATGTTTTGGAAGGAACGCCCTGCTTCAAGAATGTCGAAACGAAATACACAAGCAAGAAAAAACTAAAAGGGGAGGAAGTTAGTGAGTTTGAGATTGTTTGCCCGATATCACTGATGCCACTGATTGAGCACTGATTACACTGATAATTTATCAGTGCCATCAGTGTTTATTTTAATCAGTGCTATCAGTGCCTAAATGAAATTTTCTAAAAAAGAAAAAATTTTATTTTACATAATAATTAGTTTACTTACTATTTTTCTCCTGCGTTCTTTTGTCTTTCGGCCTTTTGCGAATAAGTTATTTTCTTTAAACCAAAAGATTTGTCTGGAGGAAGCGAATTTCAAAAAGGGATTAATTCTTCTAAGCCGAAGAAAAGATGTTGAGCAGGAGTATAAAGGCTATCAGCCGTATTTGAATATTAAGGGTTCGGATGAAGAGATAACCGCTGAGTTGCTTAAAGAGATAGAGCAAATAGCCGGGAGAGCCGAACTGTCTCTAACAAATATACAGCCGCAAGCTCAGAAAAAGAAAAAAGCAAAGGGAGAATATAAAGAATATAATGTGCAATTGCGCTTTGAGTCTCATATGGACGGGGTTGTGAACTTTCTTTACAATCTCCACCGTTCCAGATTTCTTTTAAGGGTAAAAAGGTTGTCTTTAAATCGCAAAGACGAGAAGTTGGAGACCTTAAAGGGAGAGATGATTATTAGTGGGGTGAGAATTAAATAGAGTTGCGTTTTAGAGGTTTCGGTTGCGATAGATATAAAATAACCAATAACCAAGAAACAATCATCAAATAATAACCAATTACCAAATTCCAATAACCAAACAGAGGTTATTGTTTTGGTTTGGTTATTGATTACTGAATATTGGAATTTATTTGTATCTTGTATCTTGATTATTGTATCTTGAGAGAGGAATTATGTTTCACTTGGATAATCAAAAGGAAGGTTTTACTCTCATTGAACTAATGCTGGTGGTGATTATTATCAGCATATTAGCGGCGATGGTTATTCCGCGCCTCTCTGGACGCTCTGAAGAGGCGAGGCAGGCAGTAGCCAAGACAGACATTGAAGCAAACCTTTCCCTTGCCTTAGACCTCTATGAGATGGATAATGGTTCCTATCCACAGAGTTTAGATGCTCTAAGGAGGAGACCGGCTGGTGCAGATAGATGGAAAGGTCCTTACATTAAAAAGAAACCAGTTGACCCCTGGGGGAGAGTTTATATCTACAAATTCCCCGGCGAGCATAACCCGGAGAGCTATGACCTTTATTCATTAGGCAGTGATGGACAGGCCGGCACAAATGATGATGTGGCTAACTGGGAGTAACAAGCGGGTTATGGGTAGCGGGAAACGGGTAGCGGGAAGATCCCCGCACCCCGAAGGTTTTACCCTCATTGAACTGCTAATCAGTGTAGCAATTTTATCTATTGGGTTGGTAGGAATTATCGGGGGTTTTATCGGCTCTTTGAACGCGTTGCAGAGAGCAGAAAGTCGTTTTTGTGCCTTGGAAGTGCTGGAAGCAAAGATTTGGGAACTCGAAGAGCAGGCGAGAAAAGAAGGAGGGATAGAGACAGGGGAGTTTGAGGGTGATAACTGGGCTTTAGAAGTAACTCCTGTAGAACCCGAGGAGGATTTAGATTTGAGCGAGGATTTAAGCGAGGTTGAGCTGCGGGTTTGGAGCAACACAGGCAGGGAGGGCGAGAAAGTAGCATTAGTGACACTGATGAGGAATAACACTGATTACACTGATGAGGAATAACACTGATTACACTGATGAGGAATGTTAGGGATGAGGAGTAAGAATAGTCGCCAGGTCGCCAGGCCACCAGGCCACCAGAAAAACCACTGGGGACTGGAGACTGGAAACTGGAGACTTTCCCGAGGTTTTACCTTCATTGAACTCCTGCTGAGCATCAGTATTCTCTCCATCGTGATGCTGGCAGTTTACTCTGCCTTTGCCTTAGGGATAAATACCTATCAGAGATTTAACGCTGTTAATCTAAACGAACGCAAGGTTGTTTTAGGTTTAGAGAAAATAGGCGATGAACTGCGCCAGTGTTTAGATTTTCCCGATATTGGTTTTGAGGGGAACAAAGAGAAGCTTTCTTTTCCTGTTGCAGCCGATGGTCAGATAGTTAAAATTAACTATAGTTTTGATTCGGAAAAAAATTTTTTGTATCGTCAAGAGCAAACCCAAAGGGAAATTTTAAAGGAGGAAGAACCCTCCGAGAAAGAATCTCTCTCTAAAGAATTCCTTTCTTTTCTCTGCCCTGCGCTGAATAATCTGTCCGAAGTTTCGCTTCGGACACTTTGGAAAAAAAATGGCGCAGTTCTGATCGTTACCATCTGGGTTTTGGTGATTTTAGTTATTTTAGGTGGAGGGCTGGCAAGGGTTGTAAAGTGGGTAGGTTATTTAGAGAGGAGGTTGCTGGCGGTAAATTTAGCCAAAGCGGCAGTTAGATGGATGGTTTTGGAACGGGAGAAGGATCTTACTCCTGAGTATGATTCAATCTATGAACTCCAGAAAAAACGCGTGAAGGAATTAGGTCGGGGTAAGTTTGTCTCCAGTATCGTTGACGAAGAAAGCAAGATTAATATAAATACAGCTACCCAGGAGCTCCTTGCGAATCTGCCAGGGATGACGCCTGAGGCGGCTAAAAATATTTATGAATCTAAATTTAAACCATTTTCTTTGATAGAAGAAGTATTACTGATAGAGGGGATAACTGAGGAGAAATTTTCTTCATTCAAGGGTTTTATTACTGTCTATGGCAAGGGGAAGGTAAACATTAATACTGCCCCCCCAGAGGTTCTCAGGAGTTTAGGTTTAAAGGAAGATTTGATAGAAATAATTGAACGCTTCCGTAGAGGTGATGACGGTGAACTCGCCACCGAAGACGACCGCATATTTGAAAGTACGGGTTCCATTCTAAATAACCTTCAAGAATTTACAATTCTTTCAGTTGAGCAATCCCAGCAGATTATTAGTTTATTGAGTAAAAATTTGCTCACTGTCCAATCAGAGAATCTAAGAGTAGATATCCAGACAGAAGTGGATAATAAACCCAATAAAGAATTCAGCGTGGTTTTAAAGCCGGAAGCAGAAGGGATGAGAGTGGTGAGGTGGGAGGAGAAATAAGTCACCAGGTTACCAAGTCACCAGGTCCCCAGACCAGAAAGTCACCAGTCGCCAGAAAGAAACTACTGGAAACTGGGGACTGGAAACTGGAGATCTGCTTTTTAGGTCTTGGCTCGAATTTGGGAAAACGAGAGAAGAATATTGAGTTAGCTTTGCAGTATTTAGGTGAGAATAAGCAGATAAAGCTCGAAAAGATTTCCTCTATAATAGAAACTGCGCCAATTCTGCCTCAAGGGGCAAAGCCCCAGAGGAAATTTTTGAATGCAGTAGTCAAGATAAAAACAAGTTTATCCGCCCAGGATTTATTAGCCACCCTAAAACAAATTGAGAGGAGAATTGGCCGAAGACCGGCGCCGCGCTTTAGCCCGCGGGTAATTGACTTGGACATTTTGCTTTATGGAAATGAGAAGATTGACGAGGAGAATTTGAAAATCCCTCATCCACAAATCCAGGAAAGGAAGTTCGTAAAGAAACTATTAAGAGAAATATTAAATATACATAATATTAAAAACTGAGGAACTGAAGAACTTATGAGCTAAAGGACAGAAAAACCGAAGTTCTCCAGTCTTTTAGTTCTTAAGTTTCTCGGTTTTTTGGTTTTATTATGAAAGTCATCCATAGCATTAACCAGATGTTCGATTATAGTCGAAAGATAAAAGGTGCAGGTAAAACCATCGGCTTTGTCCCCACAATGGGAGCGTTGCATCAAGGGCATCTGAGTTTGATAAAGCGAGCGAGAGGAGACTGCCAGATTGTGGTGGTGAGTATTTTTGTTAATCCTGCTCAATTTGGGCCAGGGGAGGATTTTAAGAGGTACCCACGCAATTTTGTCGCTGATAAGAAAATTTGTCAGAAAGTAAAGGTAGATTTTTTGTTCGCTCCGCGGGTAAAGGAGATTTATCCTCAGGGATATTGCAGTTATGTTCGCGTGAAGGGATTGGAGGATAAACTCTGTGGGGTCTTTCGCCCGGGGTATTTTCAAGGAGTGACTACAATTGTCCATAAACTATTTAATGTTGTTCAGCCGGACATCGCCTATTTTGGTCAGAAGGATTTTCAGCAGGCAGTGATTATAAAAAGGATGGTCAGGGATTTAAATATCCCGGTGAAGATTAGGGTTCTACCCATAGTGCGGGAAAAAGATGGTTTGGCAATGAGTTCGCGCAATAAATATCTGAATAGACAGCAAAGAAAAGAGGCACCAATTTTATTTCAGTCTCTACAGTTGGCAAAAGAGGCCCTCAAGAAAGGCGAAAGGAATTCGGCAAAGATTATTTCTCGGATGAAGAAGATGATTGAAAGGGTTCCCGAGGCAAAAATAGATTATGTCTCTATTGTTGACCCTGAGACTTTGGAAGATGTGCGTTTGGTGAAGGGGAGGGTTTTAGTTGCTCTGGCAGTGCGGATTGGCAAGGCACGATTAATTGATAATATAATCACTGATAGCACTGATTGAACACTGATGACACTGATAGTCTGTCCGAAGTTTCGCTTCGGACAAATTAATGAAACAAATAAGTCTGACTTAAATGTTTCATTAGAAATATGAAGAGAAGAATTGGGATTGTTGGCTGCGGAGTGATTGGTTCGCAGTTAGCAAGAAGTATTCAAGAAGAGTTTGCTAAGAAGGCTAAATTAGTTGCTCTCTGTGATTTGGAAGAAGAAAAGGCAAGGCAACTTTCCCGTAGGTTTTCCATTTCTCCTTCTATCTGTTCAATAAATGAACTCATCGGAAAGAGCGATTTGATAATCGAATCTGCTTCGGCTAACATTGCCGCCGAGGTAGCCGAGGAGTGCTTGAAAAGGGGAAGGGATGTTCTAATAATGAGCAGTGGAGGACTCTTTGGGAGAGAAGATATTTTGGAATTAGCCGAGCAGAAAAATAGCCACTTGTATATCCCTTCCGGGGCACTGGCTGGCCTGGATGGGGCAAAGGCCGCCGGTTTAGGCAAGATTTTTTCTGTGGTTCTCATCAGCCGTAAGCCGCCCCGAGGGTTAGAGGGTGCGCCCTATATTTTAGAAAATAAGATAGATTTATTTAAGATAAAAGAAGAAACGACCATTTTTGAGGGAGATGTCCAGCAGGCAGAGAAGGCATTCCCCCGGAATATAAATATCGCCGCCGGGATAAGTTTAGCCCTTGGCTCCTGTGACATGACTGTCCGAATTATTACTTCTCCTCAATTTAAGACTAACAGCCATCAACTTATTTTAAAGGGAGAATTTGGCGAACTCACTGTTGAAACAAACAACCTTCCTTCACCTGATAACCCCAAGACAAGTTATTTAGCCGCCCTTTCGGCAGTCGCCACTTTAAAGGATATTCTGGGATATGTGCAGGTAGGAACATAAAAACTCAAGAACTAAAGAACTCAAGAGCAAATATGTTCTTCAGTTTCTCGGTTCTTCAGTTCTTTGGTTGTTAACGACAAGCGAAGCGAGGCAGTTATGTTTACTTTAATTCAAAAAGCGGGACCAATTGGTTGGTTGATTATTTCTCTTTCGGTTTTTTCTCTATCTATTGTCATTGAAAGGTTGCTCTATCTGCGTCGAGTTAGGATTGATAGCGATGAGTTTTTGGGCGCACTCAGCAGTATGGTTCGCCGGGGCCAGATAGAGAAAGCGATTACTACCTGTGAGCAGACGGAAAAACCCTTAGCGAATATCTTAAAGGCAGGAATTTTAAAATTTACCCTGTTAAATCCGCCAAAGGCGGAGGAGCAGAGCCGCTATTTAACAGGGTTTACCCGCAAGAAAGAAGAGATAAAAGAGGTAATCGAGGATGCCGGAAGACAGGAAATTCCTCTTTTAGAAAGAGGGTTGGGGGCATTGGCTACTATTGCCCATATTTCTCCTTTGTTAGGGCTTTTGGGGACAGTCATCGGGATGATAAATACCTTTCAGGTTATTCAGAAGGAGACCTACGCGGTGAGCCCCGGGGATTTAGCCCAGGGAATTTGGGTGGCTTTGATTACTACTGCTCTGGGTTTGAGCGTGGCTATCCCTACTTATGTTGCTTACAACTATTTGGTTAACAGAGTAAATAATTTTCTTCTTCAGATAGAAAAGGGTGCGACTAATTTTTTAGATGTTTTAGGTGAAAAGAGAGAATAAAACCCGCACCAGGCATTGGTGCGGGGTAAACATTCTTTCCCTGCCCACGGAGAGGCGAGGCTTTCTAAGGGGAAGGGCAAAGCCCCTACTTGAAGGACAGGATTATGCATTTTAGGCGCCGTTATAAGACAGAAATCGGACATTTAGATATTGCTCCTTTAATAGATGTTGTTTTCCTTTTGCTTATATTTTTTATGCTTACCTCCAGGTTTGTAGTGGCTTCGGGCCTTAGGGTTCATCTGCCCGAGAGCCAAAGCAGAGAGAGGGTTCAGCAAAAGGGATTGGTAATTATCATTGATAAGAAAGGGGATGTCTATTTACGCCGCACCAATTCGGCGGGGGTTAAAGGAGAGAAGAGAATTGACTTTAGCGAATTGAGTTTGGCATTAAAGTCTTTATCCAGAGGGAATAAATCAGCGATAATTTACGCCGATAGGCAGACAGCATTGGAGAAGGTGATAAAGGTGTGGGATATCTCGCGGGAAAGCGGGATTAAAGAAATAAGGATATCGGCGATACCTAAGAACTGAAGAACGAAAGAACTTATGAACTATTTTGTTCTTCAGTTTCTCAGTTCTTTAGTTCTTTCGTTAAAATATCTCCTGATCCAAGCTCCTATACTGAATTGCTTCTAAGAGATGTTCTCTTTTGATATTTTCTTCTTCAGCCAAGTCGGCAATTGTGCGGGAGACCTTGATGATCTTATGATAAGCACGGGCACTCAGGTTTAGTTCTTCTATTGCTGTTTTTAGAAGTCCTTCACATTCTTTGTCTAAGGGACAATATTTCTTGAGCTGGCGGGTATTCATTTGGGAGTTATAATTAATCTTATTTCCCGAAAATCTCTTTTTCTGCCTTTTGTGAGCAGAGGCAATTCGTTTCTTTATGGTTGCTGAGTCTTCTGCTGACTGGTCTCGCGCAAGTTGCTTATATCTTAAGGCTGGCACTTCAATATGGATATCGATTCTGTCAAGGAGAGGTCCGGAGATTTTTGCCCGATACCTCTGAATCTGATGTGGGGTGCAATGGCATTGTCTATGGGGACTCCCGAAATAACCACAGGGGCAGGGATTCATCGCCGCAACAATCATAAAACGGGCTGGGTAAGTAATTGCTCGCACTGCTCGCGAGATAGTAATATAACCATCCTCCAAAGGCTGACGGAGAACCTCTAAGACATTGCGGTGGAATTCCGGGAGTTCATCCAGAAAGAGGACTCCATTATGAGCCAAACTTATTTCTCCGGGTTTAGGGGTGCTTCCTCCCCCAATGAGCCCGGCGTCGGAGATAGTATGATGGGGCGCGCGGAAGGGACGGGTGGCGATTAAGGACTTTTCTGGCTGAAGCAGTCCCATTATGCTGTAGATTTTAGTGGTTTCCAGCGCTTCTTTTAGAGTCAGATCGGGAAGGAGAGTGGGTAGACGCTTTGTCAGCATTGTTTTTCCGCTTCCCGGTGGACCGAGCATTAACAGGTTGTGCTGTCCGGCGGCGGCAACCTCTAATGCTCTTTTTGCTGCATCTTGTCCCCGAACATCGGAGAAATCAATATCATAGCGGCGGTTTTGATTAAAAATTTTGGTTATATCTAATTTATAGGGGTGAGCGGTAACCTCGCCGTTTAGGAAATGGACTGTTTGTGAGAGGGTGCTTAAAGGATAGGCTTCTATTTCTTTGATAATTGCTGCTTCGCTAGCATTAGCCGGAGGAAGAATAATTTTACTTTTGCCCATTTGCTTAATGTCGATGGCAATAGGGAGGACACCCTTGACAGGTTTAATTTCCCCGTTTAGATTTAGTTCTCCTAAGACAATGTATTGTTGGAGTCTTTCCGGGTTTACTTTTCCTTGGGCGGCAAGTATCCCCAGGGCAATCGCCAGGTCGAAACAAGGGCCCTCTTTCTTTATATCTGCCGGGGCTAAATTGATGGTGATGCGACCAGAGGGATAGGGAAACCCACTGTTCTTGATTGCCGTTCTTACCCTGTCTTTGCTTTCTTTCACAGCGGTATCCGGCAGGCCAACAATAGATACCGCCGGTAATCCTCGGGCAATGTCTACCTCTATTTCTATTAGATAAGCGGAGAGCCCAGTTATAGCTGCGGAATAGAGTTTAGATAACATAAGTTCATCTACGAATTACGAATCTATACGAATTTACGAATGTAAATTAACAATAGGAGTTTTGCAAAAATTCAGCGAGAGAGAATTTTTGCATTCCTTGATCTCGTGGTTTTTATACTTGCCCTTCGGGCAAGTATAAAATAGGGGCAACTTCT
>MZGK01000048.1 GCA_002085025.1 Candidatus Omnitrophica bacterium 4484_213 | reverse complement strand
TCTATCTTTAAATCTACACCATCAAGGACAACCGTCCTCCCAAACTGTTTTTTAATTTTTTGCAATGAGATTAAAGGATGCATAATAAAGGCATCGGGAGCGATGATGGCGGCTAAAATGGCGATGATGGTGATGATGACGATGAGTTCGATTGAAGTAAAGCTGTTAGAAATTTTCTTTTTCTGCACATAATCACTCTCTTTATCTTCCTGTTCACTATTCTCCCGCTGGATAATAACCAGAAAATAAGCTATCTTCTTTTATCCTGAAGCATCAATTGTACCTTCCAAAAGAGAAGCTATTTTTTTGTTTCTTTCATTTTTCGTCGACCCACAAGAGGAAAAGCAATTAGGCCACCTCGGCTATTACCGCCATAATAGCCAAACAAATAGCCAGTTCAATCAAACTAAGTATTTTTTACCCACCTTTTGAAATACACTCTTAAATTTAACGTTTGCCAATGAGTCCTAAGAGGTTTCTGAAAAACTATCTTAAACACAAACTCTCGCGGATTGCACGCGGATAGTCGCAGATGCTTCGTCGGAAAATCTGTGTTTATCTGCCTTGGATTTGTGGACATCTGCGTCAAAAGATACTTTTTCAGAAATCTTTTTGACTCCTTCAAACTTACTGACATGCTACTACAAATTGCAAAAAGTTAGGATTAGTTACAGAACCTGATACAAAAACATATTCCATAGAAAGATCTCCATCATCCAGATTTTCATCAATCTTTCTCAAAGAACTCACGGGAACAGCGTTATAAACCTCCAGAGTTACTATCCCTGCTAAAGAACAGGTTACGCCAACACCAGGAGGACTATAATTAGACCAGCGATTCCAGTTATATCTTCCACCACCGCCCTGGTGCCAAGGACTTGACTGCGGCCATTTTTCTAAATATGGCCCATCCCATCCCGGAACATTTGTGCATCCAGGAGCGCATCCTCCCTCATTTGGCCAGCAGTTAGCCGGTGTAATTTGGTGGACGAGACCCGGGTCTTCTCCCCACCCTCCACATTTAGTACAAGGAAAAGTCCCAGTATCAGCATAAAAAGCCATTGCCGCCGTTTTTAATGTCTTTATGTCTTGTTCTACTCTGGCAATCTTCGCCTTTTCAATTGCCTTAAAGGCATTGGGAGCGATGATTGCCGCTAAGACACGCGGCTCCATGATCTTCGACAATAACTCCTAAATCTAACTGAGAACCTCTGTCCTGATCCTCGGCCCAAAGTGCATAAGGCCCTCCCCATGGATGCTCACTAATACTACTTTCTAAATAGGGACCATCCCATCCTGCATAATTTTCATCATTGTTTACTAGCTGAGATTCAGAAATTCTGACCCACCACTGCCCATAAGGATTGTCGATTTTGGTATTATCAGGTAAACCCCACCTTCCTGTATCTGAGTACAAAGCCCCTACTGCTGTCTTAATAGACTTAAGATCCCCGCAGACTTTAGATATCTTCGCCTTTTCAATTGCCTTAAAGGCATTGGGAGCGATGATTGCCGCTAAGATACCGATGATGGCGATGACGACGATGAGTTCGATGAGGGTAAAAGAACTTTTCATTCCTTTACCTCTTCTAAAGTCCAAAAAAGATGCATCACTCCCCCTGAATCAATATAAACCCAAAATTGCCACTCACATCATCTCCCTGCCAAACCTGAATTCTGCCTGAATGCAGATTCCCATCATCTAAATGTTCGTCTATTTTCCTTCTTGAAGATAATGGTATTCTCTTTCCGGCATTTCCTCTGGCATTGTCAATCCAAAGCACATGCTCTCTGTCTATACCGTCTCCATTCTGATCAACATTATTATAATCCCACCAATACCAACCTCCCCAAGGGTTACGAAACCATTTTTCTAGATATGGCCCATCCCAACTATTTGGCACATCTGGGTCATCGCCCCTAAACACAAACCCTTCTCCTCGATCTGCACCCTGTAAAGGGTCGCCAGTTTCATTAGCCCAATTACTTCCTGGCCACATCCCCGTATCAGCGTACATTACATAAGCAGCTGATTTAATTGCTTTGGCATCCCCTTCTACTCGAGCAATCTTCGCCTTCTCAATCGCCCTGAAGGCATTGGGAGCGATGATTGCCGCTAAGACACCGATGATGGCGATGACGACGATGAGTTCGATGAGGGTGAAGGATTTACATTTCATTAGCATCTTCTATCCAGAATCTCAATTTGCTTACCAACAATATTGTGTTGCACAGAAATCCCATCTTATTATTGTTGTTAAATCTCCTCCCCATCCTATAATACATCCGGTGTCAGGTCTTCCATCATCCATCATTCTATCCATTATTCTAGCTGAACTGTAAGGTACAGGACATCCACCATTAGGTCCATCAGGATAACATGCATCCTCAAATTCCAGAGTTAACTCAATTTCAGGTCCCCTTCCCCAATTCCAGAAGGTGTCAAAAAAATATGTTCCATTCCAAGGATGATAACCTTTAGTAGCTTCTAAATAAGGCCCATCCCATCCTGACCATCCATCAACATTTTCTACTAAATTTGATCGATCTACACGTGTCCAGCCACCATGAGGCCAAAAACCAGTATCAGCGTAAAGAGCACCGCTCGCAACTTTAATAGCCTTAAAATCAGCAACTCCTTGACAACATTTCGCCTTCTCAATCGCCCTGAAGGCATTGGGAGCGATGATTGCCGCTAAGACACCGATGATGGCGATGACGACGATGAGTTCAATTAGAGTAAACCCTCTTTTCTTCATTTTTACTCCCTATATCAGGACGCAACATTGTTATCCTGAAGGAGTAACACATCGTCATTCTAAAAATGCCCTCCGTAGCACTCCGTCGCTAAAGCTTTGGAGCACCAACGACTTTAGCGTAGGAGGGGAGCGAAGCGACTGAAGAACCTGCCTTGTTAAATGGCACTTTGTGGCAATTTCGCTTTTGGCGAAATTATTTAGCAGAGACTCAGAGATTCTTCGGCCTCGCCTCAGAATAACATTAAATGCCCAAGGCAGAATGACAAAACTAATGGGATAATGTATTAATCGTGGCTAATTAAGATGAGAACAGTTTTGCTCGCCCCTGTTTCTGCATAACGCACAGAGCCGCTGGTGTCTGCTGCGGCATCGCCTGCGGCATCGCCATCTAAAGCTGTACTAATCTTCTGAGCGGCGGTCTCGGGAACACTAGTAATCCGTACAAATCTTTTCTCTATACCATTCCCACCCCATGCATTTGCATAAGGAGCTACATTATCAGTTTGTTTCTCAAAGGTATATGCTCCTCCCCACTTTGCTAATGTTGGCCATTTTTCTAAATAGGGACCGTCCCAACCGCTATAAGTGCCACTTGCACAATTATCATTAGCTGTAAAAGCTTCCTCACAGCCATCCGCCGGCCAGGTTCCGGTATCAGCATAAAAAGACATTGCTGCGGTCTTAATTGAGCGATAATCCTCAATAGTCGCAGATATCTTCGCCTTTTCAATTGCCTTAAAGGCATTGGGAGCGATGATTGCCGCTAAGATACCGATGATGGCGATGACAACGATTAACTCGATTAAAGTAAATCCCTTCTTCATTTTTCCCTCCTTTCCTTACTCGCGAAGCGAGAGCCGAAGTTCCCCGTAGGGGAACTGAGGATAGGAAATCTGCAAGCAGATTTCCGCTTTTGTCTTTTCCTTTCCTTACTCGCGAAGCGAGAGCCGAAGTTCCCCGCAGGGGAACTGAGGATAATCCCGACGAAGTCGGGACGCTTTTTATCTTTTTTCTTTACTTTCTTAACCTAACTTTCTTAACCTAAACCTTGGCCTCGCCTTACCTAACTTTCTTAACCTAAACCTTGGCCTCGCCTTTTTTACCTCACCCCCAAATAATTCATCTAATTACATCTCTATACTTTGAGTCACCCGAGCAACCTCCTCTACGGTGGTAACCCCGCTCAGGAGCTTCTCAATTGCTGCTTCCCGTAATAAAGTCATTCCCTCTTTGCGGGCAATTTCCCTTATTTCATTAGCAGAGGATTTCTTCAACACCAGTTCCTGGACTGCTGGGCTATTCGTCAACAGTTCATAAATGGCTACCCGGCCGCGATAACCGCTTTGATTGCAAAATCTGCACCCCTTGCCCCGGCTAAATTTTATACTTGCATCTATCGTTTCTTCTACCCCTAAATCCTTTAAGACCTCATCTGAAGGCACATATTGCTCACGGCATTTTTCACAAACTTTTCGGACCAATCTCTGGGCAAGAACCCCAAGCAACGAGGAAAAAACCAAAAACGGTTCTACCCCCATATCAATCAAACGAGTAAACGCACTCGGGGCATCATTGGTATGTAAAGTAGAAAGAACCAGATGGCCGGTTAAAGCCGCCTGCACAGCAATCTCGGCAGTTTCTAAATCTCGGATTTCCCCAACCATAATAATATCGGGGTCCTGTCGCAAAAATGAACGCAAAGCTGTAGCAAAGTTAAGTCCGGCCTTGAAATTAACCTGCACCTGCCGTATAGAAGAAAATTGATACTCAACCGGGTCTTCTACAGTCATTATATTCACATCCGCTTTGTTAAGTTTTTCCAGGGCTGAATATAGAGTTGTGGTTTTACCGCTGCCGGTTGGCCCGGTAACTAAAATTATCCCATAGGGCTGGCTAATTAAATGTTCAAATCTCTTCAACTCTTCGGGTGAAAAACCCAAGTTTTCTAAGCCTAATACCAAACCGCTTTTGTCCAAAATCCGCATAACTACATTTTCTCCAAATACCACCGGGCAGGTAGAAACACGAAAGTCTATTTTTTTATCACTGATTTTCATCACCATCCGACCATCCTGAGGGATACGTTTCTCGGCAATATCAAGATTAGCCATAATTTTCAGACGAGAGGTAACCGCCGGCTGAAGCTCCTTAGGTAAAGGTCTCTGTCGATAAAGGATTCCATCGATGCGATAACGCACACCCAGAAATTTTTCTTCCGGCTCAATATGGATGTCTGAAGCTCTCATCTCAACGGCGCGGGTAATCAGGATATTAACTATTTTAATAATTGGAGCTTCTTCACCCAGACTGTCTCCTTCTGTCAGTTTATTTTTGTCAATAGAGGCAATAATCTCTTGCAAGACATTTGAGGTTCCATAGTATTGATCCTGGGCGCGGCGGATGTCCATCTCGTTAGCCAAAACCGGCTCAATCAGGCAATTGGTTTGACGCTCTAATTCATCAATTACAAAAACATTGCTTGGGTCAGCCATTGCCACGACTATCTTGTTTTCACTTTTAAGCACGGGTATAAGCCTATATTTAATTGCCATCTCCTCAGGAATAATCTTGATTAACTCAGGGTCAATAATATGCATAGAAAGGTCGATATTCTTCACCCCGGTTTGCTTTTCCAAAACCTTTTTTACTTCCTCGGAAGTAAGCCAACCCTTGTTAACTAAAATCTCACCGATTTTTTGGCCAGTAAGCCTTTGTTCCTCCAATGCTTCCTCAAGCTGCTCTGAGGTAATAAAACCCTGTTCAATGAATAACTGACCAACCTTTTTGTACCACGATATTTCAGGCATAGATTCCCTCATTTATTTGTACAATAATACAAACAAAAATTCAATCTGTCAAGTGTTTTTCTCCATTGCGCTTATCCTTTACCCAGACACTTCCCTTTAGAGATTTGGCGTATTCTTTTAACTCAGCACCCAATTCGCTAATCTGGGCAACATGAACAATTTTCTTATAAGTATTGCTAATTACGGCAATGGAAATAGTCATCAGAGAAAATTTTCTTATCCTGCCCTGGCGGTCTTTGCTAATGATATACCCCTTTTCTCTGTCTTGGGAAGTGTATAAAGACGGAGCACAGTGATCAAAGTTTCGGATTATCTCCTCACAGAGATGCTCAACTTTATCGGGAGTAGTAACTAAAATAAAATCATCGCCGCCGATATGCCCAACAAAATCCTGGGGATTGCCTCTACTTTTCACTGCATTAGTCAAAATATCTGCCGTCTGGCAAATAGCCTTGTCTCCTGCTTCAAAACCATAGCGGTCATTGAACGCCTTAAACTCATCTATGTCCACATAACAAACGGCAAAAGGGGAGTCTTTTTCAATGCAGTTTCTCAGCCGTTCATTTATTGAGATATTGCCTGGTAATTTTGTAAGTGGATTAGCGTCCAAGGCATTAATTGTCTCTTGATATAAGTAAATATTACCAACCGCTACTGCCGTCTGCTCAGATAGGATAGAAAGAAACTCTAAATCTTGCTCATCAATTTTATCATAATATAAACCGTTCCCTACAAAAATGGAACCGGCGGCATCTTCTTGGACAATTATGGGTACAATAGCAAAGGAGGAAACATTAAAAAAAGAGGCGATCTTTTCTTCTGACTTGCTAGGAAAAGAAGAGATATCCTTTGCTAATGTAGGACTTCTCTTGGTAAAGACCTTCTTAACCTCCTTTTCTTCCAAAAAGGAGGTTAATGTCTTTTCGTCATTTATCCTCTCTTGTTCGCGAGGAGTATACCCCTCTCCGGCGCAGTAAGTAATCTTATAGGTCTCCTTATCGGCAAGAAAAAAGGCACTCTTTTCAAACTTTAAGCGCTCTACTAATGCCCCGGTAATGGTTTCTGATATCTTATTTACGCTGTATTCTAAATTAAATTTTTGCGTAGAAGGGTCAAAGAAATTCTTGGTGTCGCTGATTATTCTCCCAATATCCTGGAGAATAAATAAACCGCTAATTCTCTTATTTAACTGCTCCTCTGCCTTGCTTAACTTCAAATCTGTTTGCACAATCAGCTTTGCTTGCTCGTCAAGGTCGTTGTATAAATGCTCTAATTTAGCCAGAGATTCTTCCTTCTTCTCTCTTTCCTTTCTCTCTTTTTCTTCAGATAAAAGGAGAGAAATGAAAGAAAAAATAAGAAAGCTGTAAGCAATTAATCTTATCTCCAAGCGCAAAGAAAAGAGAAAGAAAAGAGAAAGAAAAGAGAATAAAGTAAGAATCTTAATTCTTAAAGGCACGACCTCCTCCTTCACTCCGTTCAGTCGTCAAAAAATCAGTTGGCAGTAAGCAGTAAACAATAAAACAATTAGCAGTAGGCAATAAACAGTAGGCAACTTTTTGTCTTTCATTTTGCCTACTGCATACTGTAAACTACCTACTGATTTTTTTGCCAACTGCCTATTGCCAATTGCCTACTGTTTTTATTCTCCCAATACCAAAACCACCACGCTTTGATTATGTGAATAACTCTGACCTAAATTGAGCTCTCCGCTCAAAGGAGCCTGTTGACTGTAGCCGTAAAAACCAATCAAAGGAATTTTAGTTAGAACCTTTTTAATTTCCTCTATCTCTTCATCTCGCTCCTTCCCCAGAAGTTTATAGCGAGAGGCAGAGTTAAATATAATTCCTAATCCTATTTCTCCCGAAGACATTCCCTGTCCAGCTTGCCAGGCCGCATCGCGGGCGGCTGCAATAACCAATTCCTTATTGCTCATCATCAACCTAACCTCCCTTCCTTCAGGAATATCCGAGGAAAAGACCAGCGAACCATCCAATTGCATATCCAGAACATTTCGCACTAAATACTCCTTTTCTCCAGGAACTGACATCCCTAAGGGATAATTAATGACCATTTTCAGCAAGAACTTTCTCTCTAAATTTCCTATCTGCGGCCCAAAATAACGCTGGTAAACCTCAATAGCGGACTTCCCATCGAGCTCCCAGACAATATTTCTTTTTGCTCGGGTTACTTTGTAAGGTCGGCCTAACGGCCGCCAGCCGTGTCGGATTCCAAATCCTATCTTTGGCGCTTGAATTAAAAGCCCCAACACGCTCCGGCTAAAGATTCTATCGTTGTAATATTGATAGGTCTTTTGAAACAGAAAATTATCGCCTGCTCCTCCCCCTAAAATAGGATAACTCGTGCCTAATATCTCCTGGGCTCCCCGAATGACATCAGTAATGCTTCCCGAGAGTCCATCGGAAAAAACTTAAACTGTCTGATTTTATCGCCGCCATAACTACACTCCTCTGATAACTTCCCTCAGAGGTAATCTCACCGGCATCGCTTACCCCAAATAAAGGGCTATGCGGAATGATTGACCTTATTCCAGCAATCATCTTAAGATTGGCAAACATCGCTGAGGAAAAAAGAAGGCAGATATCCGGCTCTTGCTCATCCAATTCTGCTAAACACTTCCTAGCCGCCTCTTGGCCAGCAAGAAAGGGATCTTTCTTCTTGCTTAATCCTACTGCAACTTTGAACATAGTTCAGAGACCCCACAAAACCGCAGGGGTTAGAAAGGGATAACAAGGGTTAGCAAGGGGTAGTAGGGGGAGTTTCTCAATCACCCGTACTAACTCTTTTTCTTCATTGGGATCATTTACTTATAGTTTCTCTATCTTCTTTTTTTCTACCCCCTTAATATTACTCAAAACATTCCGTGTATCCAAAATATAGGGAGAG
>MZGK01000047.1 GCA_002085025.1 Candidatus Omnitrophica bacterium 4484_213 | reverse complement strand
TGGAGCAGATTATGTTGGTATTTTAGAAATTGTAGACATTGGCATTCCACCTCGGATTCTTGCTGATTTTTCCCTAAATCATCTAGTTACTAATGAAGATGTTATTAAAAAGACCAAGGATTTTACTGATTTTTATTGGTTTGAGATGATTAACATCCGGCTGGCTGGTGAAGAATTTATTAAAATCTTAAAGAAAAATTTTCCTGAAAGTTTTGAAATTGTTAAAGATAAAGCAAGGTTTGATAATTTTATAAGAGAATGCAAAAGGATTGTTGATTTACAAAGAATAAACATTAGAGGAATAGAAACTCATTAACAAGTTTTGGAGAAAGATATAAAACATTCTTATGTTCTTAAGAATATGAGAATGTGATTTTGTTATTATAAGTGATTTTGTTATTATAAAGATAGTTCGTGATAAGGATTTGGATTGCTTAACCAGAGTAAGCAACAAATAGTTTTTACAATATTTTACAATAAAAGGAATTTCCTCCCCCTCTAATATCCTCCCCCTCAGAGAGGGGGAGGATTAAAGAGGGGGATAATCCTCCCTTTCACTCTGGGAAAGGGAGGATATAGGTAGGATGTTCTCAATTCTTCCCCTTCCTTAAGGAATTGGGTAGGGGTAATCCTCTCCTTCCAAAGGAAAGAGAGGATATAGGAAGGATGCTCCCAATTCCTCCCTTTCTTAGAGGAAGAGGATATAGGTAGAATACTCTCAATTCCTCCCCCTCCCTTTGGGAGGGGGAGGATTAAGGAGGGGGAGGGAAGAAATGTCTTTATCTTCCCATCCCCTCTCTTAATCTCCCCCCTTCCCAAAGGGAAGGGGGGAGAAACCGCTTTGCATCCTCCCCCTCCAGAGGAGGGGGAGGATTAAGGAGGGGGAGGGAAAAATATCGTTAACAAACCGGTGAAACTTTACAAGTAAGAAATAAAAAATAAATTTAATGCTGATAAAGGTTAAAGTTTTTCCAAATTCAAAAAGGCAAGAAGTAATCAAAAAATCTGAAGATAGTTTTGAGATAAGAGTTAAAGAAAAACCAGAAAAAGGCAGGGCTAATAGGGAAGTGCTAAAAGTTCTTGGCTCTTATTTTAAAATTCCTGAATCAAAAATAAGGTTGATAAGGGGTTTTAAGAAAAGAAATAAAATTTTTGAGATAAAATAACTGGCCAATTTTAGACAGAGGTTTAAATTAGAATTATGAACAACAATAATCAAACAATTTATCTTTCGCCTTCAAAGTTAAATCTTTTTCAGGAGTGTCCGCTAATCTTTTTCAGGAGTGTCCGCTTTGTTTTTGGTTGCATATGGTAAAAGGAATTCATAGGCCTGAAGGACCGAGTTCAACCCTGCCAAGAGGAATGGATAATTTGATTAAAAGGTATTTTGACCACTGCAGAGAGAACGGGGAGATGCCGCCTGAAATTAAGGGAAAGGTGCGAGGGAAACTTTTGGGGGACCAAAATCTTTTAAATGAGTGGCGAAAAATCACAAAGACAAGTTCGCCGAGGTTTTTTGATAAAGAATTAAACGCCTGTTTGTTCGGCGGTTTGGATGAATGCTTTGTAGACGGGGATTATTTTATTCCGGTAGATTACAAAACGCGGGGATTTGATTTGAAAGAAAATTCTCTTTCTTATTACCAGACCCAACTTGACTGCTATACCTTTTTGTTAGAAGCAGAGGGATACAGGCATTTATCGTTTGGTTATTTGATATATTATATTCCTACTGAAATAGGGGAGAATGGAAAGGTTCAATTTAAAGTTGAGGCCTATAAAATAGAAACAAACCCTGGTAGAGGTTATAAAATTTTTCAGGAAGCAGTGAAATGCTTACGCGGTCCACAACCAAGTTCTGATGGCCAATGCCAGTTTTGTTCTTGGCGAAACGATTTCACAAATTTTGAGTAATTGATTTAAATTCGAACTTAATTGTAATTGCTAACCAATTTGGTAACGGTTTGATTGTTATTATTCCCCTCCCCCTCCTTAGTCCTCCCCCTCCCTTTGGGAGGGGGAGGATATAGGTGGGGGAGGGTTTCCTTTTCTTCTTCCCCTTCCTTTCTCCCCAAATCCTCCCCCTCCCTCTGGGAGGGGGAGGATATAGGTGGGGGAGGGTCTACTTACCCAAACAACTTCAGAAAACTATTCTTTCATTTCGTTACCGAATTGATTGGATAGTACAACTTAATAATTCTTCAATTAGGAAATACAATAATCAGCGGCAACCAGCGTTATATTAGGGTATAAAAATTATCTATTAAAAACACCGATTTGAAGCTCTTTTTTGTCCCATCGGATGTTTATATTATTTACCAATGCTTGCTTTTGATGGATTTAATAATAACGTTTTTAACTACAAGTCAATCTGGTAGGCCATGCTTGACAGGTTTGTTAAACTATGATATACAATACATAGTTCAGGGGTCACTCATAATTTCCTATCTTAGGGATAAGGTGACTATGCTCTTTAAATTTATTTGGTTATTTGGAAGAAGCAAAGGAGATAACTTTTAAGTTCTTTGAAAATAGTTCTCGGAGATGGCAATTTGGTTATTAAAGTTTTAATAGCCAGTTTGCCATCTCTGAGAGAAATAGGGATGGAAAAATAAAAGTGGGGCAAAGAAAAGAAATGGAAGAAATGGAAGAAATGGAAAAAGAAAAATGGTATCTATTAGAACTAAACATAAGAGACGTGCCGGAGATAAAAGAAGAATTAGCCAAGGAGAAAATTCCTTTTGCTGAAATTACAGTGAAGAAACCAAAAGAGATTTCAGGAATTGCTTTCCCCAGTGGAGAGGCAGTCAGAGTATTAAGAATAATGGGGAATGAGTTTGCTGATTACAAAGAAACAGAAACCGAGATAGAAAACTTACAATTGCTACAAAGATGGAAAGTTATAACCTCCGGAGGAAATTTTGAAGGTAAAGAAGAACTCTGTGAGGAAATTCTGCGGCCATATTCAGAGCGATTTGCTACAGATATCGAAATCTGTGTCCCTCATGGTAATGCCCACGAGCCCGTTTCAGACGGTCGACTTCATATTTTTGTATGGAGTGTCCCGGGGAGACTTCAGTATGTAGCAAGAGAAACCTTAATCTTCGGTGTTAAGACAGAAAGAGCAGGAGGAGATGGTTGTGAGCCGTCAGGAAAAGGGATAATAGTTAGTTCACCTGAAGGAATACCAGTAGCGGAAGTAATGGAGAATAATATTTATGTCTTATTCGACATGGTTCACCAGTCAAAAAGAGTATGCGAACATCATTTAAAAGAGATACTTCGATTGACAGTTCCTTTAGCCATAGCAATAGGATCAAAATCACCTGAGGCAAAGAAGACATTGGAGGAAATAGCCCAAAGAGAACAGTCGATTCACAGACAAGCCTATGTTCAAGAATGCACTAAACGATTAAAGGAAAAGTTTAAATCTCTTCAAGAGAATATTCAGAGAGCCAAAAAAGAGTTGCGGGAATCTTCAAAGAATATTGTCCAAAAAAGACGAGAAATGGAAATAAAGAAGATAGAACTCAAAAAACTTGAAGCAAGTTTGCCGGGAATGGAAATGCAATTTAGCCAAGAGTTTAAGACGCTCTGGGAAGTGCCGATTGGGAGAAGCATAGTAAATGCCCTCTCTGGTTTTAAGGAGGAAGAGAAGAAGAATCTTCAGCAAAACTACATAAAACAAAGTAAAGAATGGATAGAGAAAGAGATAGAAGGCATTAAAGAAGAGATATCAGAAATTGAGGATTCTCTACAAAGGGAGTCCGAGATAATTGTCAGGGAAGCCAGAAATTTAGAGCAGAATCAAAAAAAATTAGAGGAACTTAGGAATTTTGATAGGGAAAGCAGAGAACAGTTTAGCAAAGAATTCGATAAACTTTGCCATACTCCGGGTGTAAAAGAAGTTAAGGTTAGTGAAGGCAGGATTTCAGTATTTACTGAAGAGATTTTCATAGAACACGAAGGAAAGACCTATCAAATCGGACATTTTAGGATTGATTTAAACACAGAGGAAGGAACAGTAGAGGCTTTCAATCTTGACAGAAGGGTAGGAGTAACGGATCATCCACACATAAAGTTGGGAGAGTGTTGCTTCGGAAATCTTGATGAAGGATTAGCAAAACTAGTGTCGCAATATGAATATTCAGTAGTATTTCAGGTAATTCTTCAATGGCTAAAAACCTACACTTACGAAGAAGACTACAAGCCATACTCGGCAATAGAAGAATGGCCAAGAGGTGATAAGAAATGACGGCGGAGATAATAGAGAATGCACCTAGGGCATTAATAACTCCAGAGGCGAAGCAGAGATTGGACCTCTATATTAAGTTGGCTAGTTATGAGATTTCCGGCTTGGGAAAAGTCCAACCAATAAATCAGCGAGATATTTTCATCAGCGATGTATTTATTCTGGAGCAGGAAGTGAGTTTTGATTCAACCGAGTTAGACAGTAAAACGTTAAGTAAGTGGCTGACCAAGATAGTTCAAGAAGGGAAGAATCCTGTCCATTACAAGTGCTGGTGGCATTCGCATAACGATATGCGAGTGTTTTGGAGCAATACCGACAGAGCCACCATAGAGAAATTCGGGAGCGACTGGATGGTTTCAATTGTCGGGAACAAGAGGGGCGACTATTTGGTCCGGCTGGATATTTTTCAACCATTCAGATTAACAGTGGATAACCTAAAATTAGAAATGTACTATCCTGAAAATCCTTCTCTAAAAGCAAAGATTCAAAGAGAGATAAAGGCAAAAGTGAAAAAGCAAGTATATCATTCTCCATTCTCTGAATTCTCTAAGGAGAGAAAAGCAAAATGACAATGGACTTCTGGAGGCAGATGGATTTAGTGAGTACGGATGATTTAAAAACGCCAATAGTTATCATTGGAGCCGGGGGCATTGGCAGCCCAACTTGCTTGGCTTTAGCCAAGATGGGCTGTCAGAGAATCAGCATTTTTGACCCTGATACTATTGAGAACCACAATCTTCCTAATCAAATTTATCGATTAGGAGATTTAGGGAAATCCAAAGTTTCTGCCTTAAAAGAAATTATCAAAGATTTCAGTGGACTGGAGATAGAGATAAAAGAAGAAAAATATACTTCGCAGCAAATTTCAGGCATTGTCATTTGTGCGGTTGATACAATGGAAGTGCGTCAAGCGATATGGAAAGGGGTTAAGTGGAATCCTCGAATCCCCTTATACATTGATGCCAGAATGGGAGCAGAGATATGCAGAATTTATAGCATTAAGCCGGTGGATCCAGATGATGTAGAAATATATGAGGCGACACTCTATAGCGATGACGAAGCCATAAATTTGCCTTGCACAGCCAGGGCGATTATCTACAATGTATTTACCATCGCGGGACTGATTTGCAGCCAAGTTAAGAAATTTGTTAGGTCAGAGAAATTTCCCAAAGAAATTATTTTTGACCTTACAACTTTGAGTATTGTGGTCCGATGGTAACCATCGGAAAATAAAAATAAAAAGGAGGTAAAAAAAATGGAGGTAATAGGATTAGAAAAGGAAGGAGAAAAAGAAGAAGAAGGAATAGTAGTTAAAATAGCGCGGTTAGGAGAGGCAGTAATAGATGCTGTGGTAAAGCAGGGGAGCACCGTAGAACAGGTCCTCGTGGGACAAACCGGCGAAATAGAAGAAGGAATGGAAATAAGAGTGAAC
>MZGK01000046.1 GCA_002085025.1 Candidatus Omnitrophica bacterium 4484_213 | reverse complement strand
ATAGGCATTGTTTAATTGCCATTTGGAAGCCTCTCCCTTTTTAACTTTTAAAGCGACATCGGCAATAGCGGTTTGGGCTTTCTCCACGCGAGCAACTACTTTCTCGTTTGTGGGGGTGTGGCTAGGAATAATTTTATCCTCAAATCTGCGAGCTACCCTTATCACATCGGCAAAATCTCTCACATCAGCAAAGGATAAAGTTTCTCCGTTAGGTGTGAGCTTCTCATAGTCCTCTCTTGCCCGCTTAATCTCCTCTGCCTTCATTCTTATCTTTGCTTTGACTAAACCATCCTTTATCTTTCTATCTTTAGATAACTCTCTCAGAAGATTTTCTGCCCTAATGCTGCTTCCTTTTACTATCTCCTCCATCCGTCTTCTGCCTTCTATCTCTCGGCCAACCAAGAGGTCCACCTTGTCTTCTCTCTTCTCCTTAAGCACCTTTGTCTCCAAGAATCGCTCCAAAGCCTGGGCAGTCTTGGGGTTATATTTCTTTGTTTGTTCAATCATCTGCTTTAAAGGACGGATAATGGCATTGCTCCAGATTGCCTCTCTGATCTTGAACTCCAAACCCTGAGAGACCTCTATGGCCTCTAATATCTTGGCATTTAAGGCAATCTCTCTTTCTTTACCCTTCAATTCCTCCAACCTTATCTCCAACTCTTTCAATATCTCTTCAGGGAAGTTGTTCTTGTTTGTTTCTATCTTGGACCTATCAACATAAAGATAGACATTACCCTTCTCTCCTATGTTCCTCTTTATTCTTCCCATTGCCTGATTAAGCAATCCTTCACAGAAGTTCTCCACATCAAGGATATGCAAGTCAATATTACCTTTGTAGTCCACGCCGGTTAGTCCGCGTTCATTAGTAAGGATAATTACTTTCTTTTTTTCTTTTCGAGGTAATTTTGCATATTCATTAATCCTTTCCTGGGGGGTATGCTCATCTATCTCATACAGAATATCTCCAACCTTCAGAGTCTTCCTACCTCTACCCCTCATCCTATTTGTCTTTGCTTTCTTGATCTCAATCTTCCTTAACTCCTGCTTCAAGATAGACTTTAACTCCTCTAACTCTGCATTGCTCTTATATCCTACGATTACACTTCTTCCTGATTCGTAAGAGGCAAGAATTCTTTTTACTTTCTCCTTAGGGTTTCCTCCTAGGATAATCTCTTTCACCTTGCCGAAGTTTATTCTCCCGGCACCACTGATCTTCCTGATTCCCATTCCGATATAAGCATCATAGATATCCTTTGCTCGAGATAGGGTTGCGCTTGTTCCAGCAAAGGAATCGCCCGGCTTTCGCTCCAAGATATCCACCAGGGAGCTTTGCATTTTAGTTTTGCTTACTTTCAATTTGAGGTCCTCGAAGTTGACTCCTAATTTTTTGGTCTCGGCAGCTCGCTTACCCAAAGCAATCAAATACTCCTTGTCACTAATTACCTGCTCCCACCTTGCTTCTCCTCTTTCTACCGGGGCAATCTCCATATCTTCTCTATTGGCTTTGTCCAAAAGGGCAAGAATTTCATTTGCCTCCTTGGGTCTCTCCTTCATAATCCTTCCTCTATCTATCAGGGTATAGTGCTTTCCATGCTTAGCGTCTATTGCTCTAAATACTGCCTTTATTATCAGCTCATTCTTCAGTTTTGCTTCTTTCTTCAAGATTCTAATTGCTTCTCTACTGAGCCCGCCAAACCCATCTTTATTCTCCTCATAAAGATAAACTGCTTCGCCGTTCTTCTCTTTCTTTTTAAACTCCTCCAGGGTCTCGCATCTTTTAATCTTGCCTGTCTTCCCGTCCTTAATCAGACCTCTGATTTTATCATAGTAATGGCAAACTTCCTTGACTTCTTTCTTGCCCTTGCTCAAGAAGTGCTCATTTGCCCCGATGATATAACTCACCCTCTCGGTAAGGATTATATCTGCTTCATCAAAGCGAACTGCATTCTGGGTGCGCAAAGCTGACAGGAGCTCGCCTGCCTCCAGCCGGTTATACAGATGCCCTAACGCGTCTTTGCTGATTACTACTACTGTATTCCTGTCCTTAAGGGCTTCGGTTAACTCTCGAGAAGCAAACAGTGCCTTTGCATCGCCATCAAAGAGTTTTAAGCCGAAGTTTTTCATCAATCCTTGACAGTTGGCATCCTTCTCATAGAGGAACCTATCTACTGCGGCTTCATCCTGAAGAACAATTAGTTCCTTAAATTTCTCTCCGCGTATAACTCTTTGGAAAACAGATTCCAAAAGAAGACCATAGGTCTTTCCTGCACTTGTCTCAGCCGCAATGCTTTTATCTCGCAATAAACCGGCAATCATCTGGCTCTGCTGAGTAGACTTGAGAGGATCAGGTTTTATCCCATTTGCTCTCAAGAAGCCCTCAAAACCTGCTTCAATAAAAGCAACTCTCTCGGCAAAGGACATCTCCTTTAGAGCATCTACCCCTAAGTTAGGATCTTTTCCTTGCTGTCTTAGAAATTCCTCCATTAGTCTTTCTTCTTTGAAGGCTTGGGTAAATTCCTGCTTTTCAAACATCTGCTGATACTTCCTCTTATAGTCTTCTAATTCTTTCTTGAATTTTTCATACATCTCTCTTTCTTCCTTATCTAAAACAATCTCCTCTCTTATCTCTTTCAAACTAGCTTTTGCCTTCTCCAAGGATTCACTTGCTTTCTCTATGTCTTCACCTATTTTCTTAATTTTCTTCTGTAGTTTCTCTCTATCTTTCTTTTCTTTTACCTCGGAAAGACTTTGCTCAAGTTCTCGCTTTGTTTTCTTTGCTTCCTTTAAGATTTGACTAATCAACTTCACTCTCTCTCTGGCCGAGAAGAGCTCCCAATACTTTGCTTCATACCTTCCTTCAGCCAATTTCACCACATTCTTTAAGGCATCCAAAGCTTCCTTTCCTTTGACCTCTATCTTTCCTTTTGAGGTAGAAATAGAGGTTTTTCCTCTTTCTAAGCTGTCTTTTACGGTTTTTAACTCTGCCTTGTCCAAAGCCATTATTATCTTCTCCTCCTTTGTCCCCTTCCACATTTCCTCTCTTAAGGCAGATTTAAGGACGGAGTCAACCTTATAGGTTTTCTTTCGTCCAAACTTCCTCCAACCTAAGGAAACAGCCACTTCACTTTCTCCTTCGCGAATAGCTTTAAGAACTTTCTCGTACTCTTTCCCGGGAAGACCATGAACCTCGGAGTAAAGATTATTCACTCTTGCCTCAAAGGCCCTTTCTCGCATCTGTGGATTTAGTTCTGCTAAATTTGCCTTTTCGTAAATAGTCAATAGATTCTTCTCGGCTGTCTTACATTCATTCCCCGCCTTTCTTGCTTCCCGACCTGCCTTTAGATTCTTTATTGGCGAAGTCCAGAAACTTGTTTGAGCTTTTGTCTCTTGGCCTTTAATATATTCAAGTTCTTTTTGGGCTAAAACTCTTTCCTTGCGTAAGAGCCAAATTTCAGGATTTGTTATTTCTAAATTTCTAATTTCTTTTTCAAGATTTCTTACCTTCTCTTCGGCTTGAGCCCGTTCACTCTTTAATCTTTCTCGGTCTATTTCTTTCCGGACTTCCTGACGGGCGACCTGTTCGGCGGCGCGGGGAGCAATAGTGCGCATTCTTTCCGCCGCTCCTTCCATACCCATTTTGTCAAATCCTTTGATTGCTGAGGCAGCGATTTTACCCTTTGCCATATCAAAAAGAAGTTTATGGATGTGCAAGAAAGAAGAGGTGGGATGACGCATAAAATTAGCAAGTAATGGATACCCAGCATAAAAACTCTTAAGAGCATTCTTTTTTCCTGTCAATTTTGAAATTCCTTTATTAGCTACCCAGCTTACCGGACCCACTTTCATTGACGCTACAGATTCCTCATGCACGATTCGTCTTGCCTCCAGGGCGGCCACTCCCTCTGGCTTCCCTTTCCTTATCAAACTCTCCTTAACTGCTGATTCCCTTGCCTTTAACCTCGCTCCCTCTGTTTTCATCCTCGCGCTTGTACTTGCACCCCCGAGAGCAAACAAGAGATTCGTAACCACAAAGGACAAATCGCGCTGGGCAAGTTTGGGGCGACCATCTGGACCAAGAATTATATCACCAGTTTTTGGGCAAATTTGAACTCTCGCTCCCCATTTATCCCATTTCTCTACCCTATTCTTTGCCTCTTCATAATAGAAAACACATATTGACCTATTCCGCGGGTACTCTCGTGAGGATAGGCAAGGGCGTGACTAGCAAACTTACCAAAACCCAATAGCAATTCAGGAAAGTAAATAGTTGTATCCAACCAGAGAGCACAGAGGGTAGAGTTTCCAAGAAAAAACCACTAAAAACTGAACGGCTAGTATCTGTAGCTACTGCCCAAACCGTTTCGGGAGCAGATAAATCGGCTCCTAAAAAGGCCTGTTGTGCAAGTTCTGCCACATAATAGTCTCGCTCAGTTTTGTCTTCTCCTTTCTCGTAGACATATTTCTCGCCTCTCTCAGCGGCCTTCTTTTTGTTAGATAAAAGTTTCTCATAATCCTCGGCAAGTTTATGTGGAACGAGCGCCTCTTTGTTTGCAAAACTATTCTTTACATATTGGTCTATTTCTTTCTCCGTAATCTCTTTCTCTATTCCCTGCGAAGCAAGGTAAGTATTTATTCTGCTCAATTCCTCTTTATCAACACTTATAGAAGGAATATAGGTATAGTTTGTTCCTTCAAGAACTGCTCCTCCAACAGCCCCTGCTGTAGGTATCCAAAGAAGAGATTTATCCAAAGCAAAGGCAGAGAAGCGGGCGGCTTGACTTAATCCTGGAGTATGGGTCGCAATCTGCTCTATCGGAGTAAGAGCATTTACACCCTGATGAATTACCAGCTTTTCAGCTGCCCAAGTGCCTACTTTAGTCACTTTCTCACCGAGGGCTTTTGCTTTAGGAGAGTGACTGATTATTCCCTTAGTGACAGATTTCACACCAGGGATTTTATTGAAGGTTTTTACTAATATGTTCTTTGAAAGACAAGCATCTATTGCCTGATTCGTTTTAACCATTGCTTGGATAGGTCTGCTTTGTTTTATTGATTGACTCAATACGGCAAGACGGCTAGTAACAACCACTTTAGGAACAACCCCAGAAGTAAGCTCGGCTACTTTAATTCCCTCACTAGAAATTTTAATCACATCATCACCATAAAGAGCGGCTCTCGGAACATCATCTAAAAGAGAAACCCCAATTCGCGCTCCTGGGTTTGCACTTATCTGAAGCGGCTTGATTGCTTGAGCAGCTGGTCTGGATAAGTGTAAGAGTTGGGGGATTCTGGCGAGGTAGCCAGCTTTGGATGCAACATTGATTGCTGTGCCAATTCCGAGTGTACCTATAAAAAGCGCAGTTTCTGCATTCAGTGCATTCTCGAATCTGCGGTCACTAATCAATTCTCCCTTCAATATCTTATCTTGAATTTGTTCATGCTTTTGTCGTACTCCATAATAAGCATCACGCATATAAGGTTCCTGTGATTTATAAAAAGACAACCACTTTTCTTTTTCGCCAGAATCAAAAGAAGGATTATTTAATATGGAAGAATAAAGAGAAGAAATCTCATTCTCTGACATTCCAATATTCTCTCCTGGAAAAGGAGAAGGGGCAAGTTCCCGCAAGGATGGCATTATCTCTTCCAGAGAATCTCCTCTTGCTATTCCCTTTCTTATCTCTTGCTCAACAACTTCAACATCACTACTAACTATATTGTAGGTTCGGTCGTTCTTTTTATCAAATACTTCAATATGCAGAGGAGTATAGGGGATGTAATCAGGATTATGACAACTCACAACTTGTGGTGGTAATTCGTCATCTCCTCTTAAGAAAATTTGTATGTTATTTTCGTTATCAGTAATCGTCGCTGTCGGTGGCATCATACTATCACTTATTGCCCCACCCCCTTTATTATGCAATAGATAGTTAAATTTATCTAATCCTCCCATCACTGCTCCGCCAACCCTCTTACGCCAAGGCGTATTTTCTGTATCAGCGATATCAAAAACATTGCCAACATTCAATTCCCATCTATACATTTCATCTTTATCGCCGAGCCAGGCTTTGTTTCCTGTCGGCTCAAGGATAACTAATTTTCCGTCATCACCAAGAGAAAATTCAGCATCAGTAAAGAAGGTCTTGCCAGCATTAGAATTTATATTTTCTAAAAGATTACCATCTTTATCGCGAACATAAGACGCTGTTATCGTCTCCGGCTTTTCTTCGCCCTCTTTTTGGACCTCAATTTCAGCTGTATAAATTTTATAATCCCCTATAGTTTCTGTTTTAATAAAAGGATTGAAATCAATCTCTTTTTTTATGGGATTAAAAGAATATGTTCCTAACAATTCACCATTGGCATCCATAAACTGTACCCCTTGTTCCTTCATTCGCTTTTCATCATATTCACCTGCCATTACAAATCCACCTTCGCTATTCTGCTCAGTAGCATAAGAAGCTTTATCCCTTTCGTAGTATGTAACTATAATTTTACCAGGTTTCCACTGCACATTTTGTAGAAGTACATCTTCGGCTTTTATATTGTAAGAGTAGCTATATTCATCCTTGTCTTCTATTTTAGATATCGCGATGTCTGCTTGAACTATCTTTGCATCTTGCTCAAATCTTTCAATAGGAATACTCACCAATCTCTCTCCTGTTTCGTTATTGTAAACCCGATATTCCAGCTCCTCTTCTTTACCTTCCTGCGTAGTAATTGTAGCAATTCGCACTTCGTGATTGGTTTTCAAGCCACTAATAGCAACCTTTCCTTGCGGTTTGTGTAAATTTATAGGTTTCCCCTCTCCTTCGTTATCTATAGGAATAATACTCTTGGGAATAACGGCATAAATTGCCTCTCCTCCCTCCATTTTTGACAAAGGATAGATATTCTTTACCCCTTCAATAACTATCTTACCATCACTGAATTGATATGTATGCAAAACAATGCTTATTTTATCTTTTGTTTGCTCATCAATCTCAGATGCCTGCAAATAATTATCGCTATAATTCAGTTTAGGATCTGTATAGGTATAAGCAGTGGAGATTTCAAAACCGTCAGAATAGGAGGTGATTATTTGATTAACTTTAGGGCCATCTTTAAGTTGAAAATCCCATATCTCGCTGTTCTTTCCGTTTGGTTTCACGCAAAGTCCTTCATCATCCACGCCGCTAATCCCATAGTAAGTTGTTTGTAAAAGCTCTTTTTTGACAAGCTCTCCATGTTTATATTCAGTAGCGTATTTAGTGGTTTTTATCGGATTCTCGTTTAATTGTTCTCCCTCATATCTGTATGTGTTTATAGTCTCAGTTTTTCTATCCTTGGCAATAGAGTGCGTATCAATTATTCCAACTTCGCCTTTGCTATTTTTATAAAAAACAACTTTATCAAAGGTTTTGTCTCCGATTTTATAATTAGAAACCTCCTCACGAGTAAATCCTGTATATTGGGTGAACAGAGCATTTCTTTTCTTTTGCCGCTCAGCTGCTCCTAAATTATATTTTTTCACAGCAGTATCCCAATCTTTGTAGCCCCCATATTTCTTTTCAGCAGCAGCAATGGTTTTCTCCTCAGCAGAAGTAAGATAACCATCGCTATACGCCTCTTCTACCACTGCTAAATACTGGTCAAATTTCTGGGCAGCAGTATTAAGCTCTTTTAGGGCCTTTTCATCCTGAGTAGATAATTTATCATTTTCTTCCCTGAACTTCTCATCAGTAATCGTGGGTTCATAACCTTCGGCGCGGGGGGTATCTAAGTTGTTTTTTTCCTCATAAATAATCGCATTAGCCTCTGAATTCTCCTTAATTCTTTTTACCTCTTCAGAAGTAAAAGAGGGCTCTTCTGTTTGCTCTGCCAGAGATTCTTCTTCCAGAGAAGTCTCTACAGGAATAGGCGACATTAAAGCTGTGTGGATGTTACTAATAGTATCAGCTAATGGTTCACCAATAACAGGAACAGCCTCTACTATATCTAAGAAAAATTCGCCTAAAGTAAATGTGGCAGAATCCTCTGTCGCACTTCCTGCAGCAGCAACAACAGGGGCAGGAGAGACGGAATCTATATTTATAGGAGTAGTTAGAAGAGTATGGATAGCGACAAGTGTGTCAGTTAATGGCTCGCCAATAACAGGAACGTTTTCTTCTATCCAGCCCAAAAGCCAGCTACCAAAAGTAGTAGAAGATTCGCTTTCATCGGCAGGGGGCTCTTCTTCAGCAAGCACTTCTGGTTGGGCTTCTAATAAAAATGCAAGTTCTTCAGGAACTTCACCGGCAGAGTTAAGTCGCGCTACTTGGTTTAATTCCCCTGCAGTAAGTTTCTCCCCTTTTTCTAATTTCAATTTAAGAGTAGCAAGAAAAACATCGCGGGTTTTATCATCAAGGGAAATTTGCGAAGGGGTATATGTTTCCCAATCAGCATATTCTTTGGGCAAATCCCCGATTTCACTTTTGATGTCCTTCATCTGCTCAATTGTTTCCATAACAGCATCTATATTTTCTTTAGGAAGTTTTACCAGTGAAACCGTAGGTTCATCCTTCTCTGGATTCTGACCAGGCAGCCATTTATAATACGAGCCATCTTCATAGTGTATTATGGCGCTTTTTGGTATAATTTGTTCTCCATACTTATCCGAGGCTACTGTACTATTGAAAATATCCGATATTAATTCTTGGTCATCATCGACATAGACCCATTTGCTTGTGCCATCACTGCTGACATCAACTAAATTATCTCCTTCGTATTTTCTGATATATACTCTTCCATCTTTATCCTTAAGTAAAACAGGATATTTTGAGTCAATACTATCTAAAGCATATGTATTTCCGCTGTTTTTTTGATAATATGTATTATTTTCATAATCTGCTATATAATCAGACGTTTCCTGATAAATTATTTTTCC
>MZGK01000009.1 GCA_002085025.1 Candidatus Omnitrophica bacterium 4484_213 | reverse complement strand
ATCGCTCCCGATGCCTTTATTATGCATCCTTTAATCTCATTGCAAAAAATTAAAAAACAGTTTGGGAGGACGGTTGTCCTTGATGGTGTAGATTTAAAGATAGAAGAAGGAGAAATTTTTGGCTTATTAGGGGTAAATGGTGCCGGCAAAACTACCTTAATCCGTTGTCTTTTGAACTTGCTTAACACCGACGAAGGTAAAATCTTTTTTAAAGGCAAACTCATAGAAGTCAGGGTTATCCAGAAAAACATTGGTTTTCTCCCGGAGAATTTTTTACCCCCCTTAAATTTAAAAGTAAAGGAATTCTTAAAGATTTTAAACTGGGCTCTGAATTCAAGACCTAATAATGTGGATTCTTTGTTAGAGAGGGTAGGGTTGACAGAGCATAAAGATAAGTATATAAGAGCCTGTTCACGAGGGATGATTCAAAGATTAGGATTGGCAACTTGCCTTATCAAGGATCCTGAGGTAATTATTCTGGATGAGCCAACTTTAGGCTTAGATCCTTTGGGTCAGAAGCAGATATTAAATCTCCTGTTTAATCTTAACAAACAAGGCAAAACTATATTTTTCTCTTCCCATATTCTTTCTCAGATAGAAAGGATATGTTCAAAGATAGCGATAATCCACAAGGGTAAGATAAGCTTTGAGGGGACGGTAGAGAAAATTATAGGAAAGCACAAAACTTCTAATTTGGAAGATGCTTTTTTGAGGGAGATTGAGGTAAGTGAAGCAAGTTAAATTTAAACCAATGAAAAGGGTGCTCTCTATAGCCTTTCTTAACTTTAGGGAAGCAACGAGAAATAAGTTATTTTTTGGAGTTATTTTCTTTTTTATCTTCTATTTAGCTTTTTGCATTCTTTTAGGAAGGCTTTCTCCGGGAGAAGAAGAAAAGGTATTAAGAAATGCGGGATTAGTAGGGATAGAACTGACCGCTTTAATTTTAGTTATTTTTAATTTAATTTTTAGTTTTTATCGAGAAAAAGATAGTCGCATTCTGGAGGTGTACCTTTCAGATTTTAGTCCCTCCACCTATATCGCCGGGAAAACCGTCGGTCATTTTTTGATTTGCCTATTTTATCTTTTTCTTTCCGGCATAGCGTATAGCTTGCTTCTTTTTTTTCATAGGGGGTTTAACCTTTCAGTTTTGGCAGGAGTATTTGCCATTTTTTTTAAATTATCCATTGTTATATCCTTTTCTTTATTATTCTGTTGCCTATTCTCCTCTTCTTCGCTGGCTTTACTTTGCAGCCTATTCCTGTATGCGGCTGCAGAAGCCGCACCTTCTGCCCTAAGAATTGTAAATACTTACGGAGATAAAGTTCAAAGGTTTATCCTGAACGCCCTCTATGCAATTTTACCCAATATGGATAAATTAGACATCAAAGCCTTCGTAGTTTACGGCAAACTCCCTTCTGTAGAGTTCTTTACCTTAATTATTTCTTACACAATTATTTATCTTTTTATCCTATGGCTGGTAACCGTTCTTGCTTTTCAAAAAAAGGAACAGTATTCTCTATAATTTTAGGTATCTGTATTTTTTCTGTAGTTAGTTTATCTTTTTACTTAAGGAAGGCTTTTCTCCTTCCCAAGAAGAAATTTCTTTATACTCCACCTCCCAAATATGTGGAGCTAATTAGTGGAAGTTTTAAGGGTTTTTTTGCCGATTTATTTTATATTCGAGGGGTTTTAGCTCTGGCAGAGAGGATGGAGAACACCTCTTTGTGGGTGGATTGGGTTCAGGAAAATTTTAGAGCCGCAGTATACTTAGACCCTGATTTAATTCAAGCCTATTTTTTTGCCGGAGTAGTAGTGACTAAAGATGCGCAAAGCATACAGAGGGGCATTGAGTTTTTAAGACAAGGCCTAACACTAAATCCAAAAAGCTGGCAGATTCCTTATTGGCTCGGATTCAATTATTATCAATTAGGAGATTATTTTAAAGCGATAAGATGCTATCAGATAGCCTCCCAATTGCAGGATGCTCCGGCATTTTTGAAAAGTAACCTGCCAATGCTTTATTATCGTGCAGGAAGACCAGACATAGGTATTTTATATTTGCGAGGACTGCTTCAATCAGTTAAAGACAAAAAACAGCTTGAGTGGATAAAGACAAAGCTTATTTGGCTCCAGAATCTTGTCTTTTTAGAGCAGAAGGTGGATGAATTTAGAAAAGCTTTTGGCTTTCCTCCTAAGACCCTTGAGGATTTAGTCAATTATAAACTGATCCCCAGGATTCCCGAAGACACTTTTGGGGGAGGTTATTATTTGAATAAAGAAACAAAAAGAGTAGAAAGCAAATTCGGTAAATGAGGCTATGGCTTAGGCGACTGCAAGAAGATTAAGTCATTTAGTTGGATTTACCCAGCACTAATTTTTCAGAGATGCTTAGCCATAGCCTTAAACCAGATGGTTTGGGGCACAGCGGAGAATTAGTGCTGGGGTCCTTGTTCGCCAAAGACTTGGCGACGGCGGAATGCATACAGCAACTTACGTCCACTGCCTTTGGTGGATTCCGTAAGTTGCGTGCTTATTACACAAAGCCGTGCTATACCAGGTGAGGTAAATATGAATAAAGAAATTATATTTCTTGTGGAAGAATCAGACGAAGGCGGCTATGAAGCAAATGCTTTGGGGTATTTTCTATCTATACGGAAGTGGAGGATTTAGGAAGGTTAAAAGCGGCGGTTAAGGATGCGGTAAGGTGCCATTTTGAAGAAGAAAAAATGCCCAGTGTTATTAGATTGCATATGGTAAAGGATGAAATGGTAGCAGTATGAGAATGCCAAGAGATATTAGCGCAGAGGATTTAATAAAACTCTTGGTAGGTCCTTCAGTTGCTTCGCGAGGAAGGCAGAAAAAACAAAAAGCGTCCCGACTTCGCCGGGACTATCCTCAGCCTGCCTACGCTCGTAGGTGGGCTTCGGTTCTCGCTTCGCGAGGAAGGAAAGGGGGTATAAAATGGCAAGGTGGAGAGAAAACAAGGTAGTAGGAATTGTTGCCGGAGTTGTGCTTTTGGTTTCAGCGGCTATAATCTTTTACCAGATAAGATCAAGCCGGCCAAAACCAAGACTTCTTTCAAAGGAGGAACAGGAACGATTGTTAAAAGAGATGGGGATTTCGCCTAAAGAATTTTTGCAAAAGATTCCTGAGAGAAAAAGAGAAGAACGACCTAAAGGAATGTTGCCCGAGGATATTTTGCGTAAGATTCCTGAGAAGAGATGAATTAGGAGAATTGGGCGATCAACAACTTCCTTGCTTGCCTCCTGCCGTCGGGCAGGGGTAGGCTTCGGCTCTCGCTTCGCGAGCAAAGCAGAAAAACAAAAGCGGAGATCTGCTTTGCAGATTTCCTATCCTCAGTTCCCCTTCGGGGAACTTCGGCTCTCGCCTTCGGCGAGTAAGGAAAAGTAATATAGGGACAACTTCTCTATCGTCCTTATAAGGAACTGGAGGGAAAAATGAAAAAGGGATTTACTTTAATCGAGTTAATCGTGGTAGTAGCAATTATTGGGATTTTGTCTGCCGTGCTTCTTCCTAATATTCAGGGAGCAACCGAAAGAGCGCGGATAGCCAGAGCAGTCAGCGATGTCCAGTCGATAACTATGGCCTGTCATCGCTATTTTGAGGATGTAGGAGAGTTTCCTGTGAGTGATCGGGATACAACGCTTGGCCTCAGAGAGCCTGGATTGACTGATATTAATAATGTTGATGAGGACCATCAACCAAGATGGAATGGACCATATCTATTAAAATACTCTCTTGAACATCCCTGGAGAGGAAGTACAGGTTATCATAGCAGATATAGCGGTATTGATAAGTGGGATCGGGATGGAATAGCTGATAATTGCGTGATATCTATTTTCTGGTTTAGGGACATATTCGATGCTCACGGAACGCCAATTCCTCAAGCTACCTGGGATAGGCTCGAGGAGCTGATGGGTGATAATCTTAGGGGGGGGCCGGACACGGCGGGGATATTTTATATCGCCGGATGAGTCGGAAAAATAGTAAATAATTTCGCAGGTTCTCCCGTGGCTTCCCGTGGCTTCCCGTGGCTTTCCTCGGCTTCGCCGAGAGGTGAGTGCCTTCAAGTATTATTAGGGGCAACTTTTCTATGAGGCTATTTTATTATAAAATAAAGGCACTTAGTTTAGTTGAGATGACCGTAGTGCTAACGATTATTGCAATTGTTACTAGCGCAATTGTCATCTATTTTGCAGGGCCTGGTTCACGGAGGTTGGAGGGGGAGGCAAGAAAGATTGTTTCGGATCTATGCTGGGCAAGAGATATGGCCGTAGGTAAACATATAAATTATATTATTACATTTGATACCACTGATGACTCATACGCTGTGTATGAAGATAGAAATAGGGATGACATTCCAGATGCGGGGGAGAAATTAAATGAGGTAAGATTAGAAACAGATTTAATTCCCCCCACTCCAGCTTCAATAAGTTTCCATTTTCCTTACGGTAGGATACAAGCTGCTACTATAAGTTTAAATTACCGAGGAAATTCAAGAGAAATTAGGATTTTTCCTGCTACGGGATATGTTAGAATGGAGTAAGGCAGAGGATACAGTGGCCAAAAAGGGATTTAGTATCATTGAAGTTTCAGTAGCAATTGTTATTCTCATTTTTATTGTTGGAGGGATGTTAACGATTTTCGTGCAGGGCTCCAGGGAAACAGGAGTTTCTCGTCAACGCACTGCCGCTTATAATTTAGCCACGCAAATAATGGAGAGACATTTTGTTTTTCCCCCTTCAAATCATAATGGTTCGGAGAATATAAATGGTGTGCAATATGATTGGCATTTAGATGTTGAAGATGCGCCAGTTTATCCCGCAGAACTTAAACAGCTTACAGTTGGAATTCAGTGGGGAAGCGAGAATTATACGCTTACTACTTTTAAGGCAGATTATTAATTGATGCAATGGGTGAATTTATAATTAGCAGAAGAAGGGGTTTTACTTTGGTGGAGGTAATTGTAGCGATTGGAGTTTTTGCTCTGGTAATAGTAAGCTTGACCAATGTATTTTTCCCTATTCAGGGAGCCTGGCGTAGACAGAAAGAGACGCTTGATTTAGTTCGAAATGCAAGGTGGGTATTGGAGTTTATGGAAAGGGAATTAAGAGAGGCAGAATCGGCAACCATTAATACCAATCCTGGTTCTCTTCCTAATGGCCAGGTAATAAGATTCCGTTTGTCAAGTCCTCCGGCAGAGCCTTACTGGTACTGGCGGGGGAATGGAGATTCTGATTCCGATACCATTAATTTCGGAGATAGTAGTTTTCTTTACCGGGGGCAAGGTAATAATCTCGCTGATGCCTATAGCACACGTCAGCAAATTGCAAATTTTCTTGTTGCCATTCCCATTTTTAGTAATGGTGGCGGGTTAGTTACAATCGAGCTAACCGTTAGGCCAAATCCGGGAGAACCAGCGGGTCATAACAATCCTAATTATACTTTGAGAAAACAAATAAGGCCGAGGAATTAATGGGGGTTTTAAGTTCAGAAAGATCTCAGGTGATTTTCATATTTGTCTTCTTTCTTCTTTTACTTACGGTGATTTTAGGGGGTGCTTTAGCAGTGATGTGGACGGCAGAGAGCAAAGCCCGACGGATTCAGAGAGAAAGTTTGCGAGCTTTCTATCTTGCCCAGGCCGGGATTGAAAGAGCGAAGATTTGGGCAAGACATAACCCAGGTGGTCCATTTCCTCATAACAGTGGCTGGATTGCTTTGGGTCAAGGGCAGTATAGATTTATTGTTGAGGATTTAGGTGGACTTAACCGAAGATTAGAATCTCACGGACAAACATTAGATGTTTCTCATACTTCAATAGCAGAAAGACAGATTGCTGTAGAAATTACAGGAATAGAGAATCCATTTGTTAATCCTGCTGATGACGATGAGGTTCCTTGGTCCTGGCAGGAAATATAAGAATAAACAAAAGATTATCCTTCGCTTCGCTTACCCTTGCGGGCACAGGCAGGCTCTTGCCCTGCACCAGAACGGTTCAGGGCTCGCTTCGCGAGAAAGGAAAAGTAATATAGGGGCAACTTCTCTATAGGTACCATTAGGAACAATTTCTCTATTGTTCTTATAAGGAAACCACCCTTATAAGAAACTGGAGAAAAAATGAAGAAGGGATTTGCCCTATTAAATAATTCGTCTCGGCGAATTTCTGCTACGCAGAATTTAACAGGATTTACTTTAATTGAGTTAATCGTTGTTATTACCATCATCGGTATCTTAGCGGCAATCATCGCTCCCAATGCCTTCAGGGCGATTGAGAAGGCAAAGATAGATGCGTGTATATCAGACATAAAATCTATTAGAACTGCCGCTTATGCTTTTTACGCTGATACCGGAGTTCTTCCCTATACTAAATTAGGAGGCTGGGGTGAAGACCCGGGACTTGTTCATCAGATTACTCCGGCAAACTGCTGGCCGGATGAGGGTGGTTGCGCGCTGGGGTGCACGGATATCCTAGGATGAGACGAGCCGTATTTAGAAAAATGGCCGCAGTCCAGTCCATGGCATTTAGGGGGAGGAGGAGAGTATAACTGGAATCGTTGAGCTAATTACAGTCCTCCCGGCACGGGTGTAACCCGTTCTTTAGCCAGAATAGTAACCTTAGAGGTCTACGGAGCTGTCTCCCGGAGTTCTTTGCAAAAAATAGACGAGGTTCTTGATAACGGCGAGCTTTCTACCGGATATGTTTTTCTGGTAAGCGGTGACCACTACTTGCAATTTATAGTGACCTGCCATTAAAGCAAAAAGGTGCAAGCGGACTTCGCGATTATTGATAAAATTTTATTGAGAATTATTAAATTTAGAGTTATACTTTAATTCGAAAATATGAAGCTTTATTCCGAAAAAATGAAGAAAAACGCGCTTAGTTTAGTTGAGCTGGTTGTGAGCTTGGCCATCATTGCAACTATCGCTGGAATTGTTTTAATATCCTTTACTATTCTGGACCGCCGCAGGCTTGAGACTGCGGCGAGAAATCTGATGGCAGATTTGTATTTGGCAAGGCAGTTGGCGGTAAGTAGGCATCAGGATTATACTGTTAGTTTTGATCAGGGGAATGATACCTATACCATTCAGGATGCGGGAGGCCAACTACTTGATCCAGCCAGACCTATTTATAGACTTCGGCCAGTAGATCTTACTGCTACGTGTCCTACTGCCCTAGCTTTTCAATCTCCAAGAGGATCGATAGGATTAAATCCTTTGGCTTCCGATATTATTCGCTTAGGGCATGCCGGAAAACATAGAGATATTAGGGCTTATGAAGAGACCGGATATATAAGGATGGAGTAGAAATGAAGAAGGCCCTTGGTCTGATTGAGGTTTGTATATCTATCGCTATAATCACAATTATTCTTGCATCGATAGTGAATATATACACTCAAGGATACCGGAATTTGCGCAAGAGTAGGGTAAATACAGCGGTTTATAACTTAGCCAAAGGTTTTATGGAAGATTATTCAGATTGGAGTACCTTAATAAGTTTAACTGGAAGCGATCCTCCTGCAAGCGGTACCTATACAGATAACCCAACTGTTTCGGATCCGTTTGATCCAATTACCCTTAACAATATTACCTATACTCCTACACTAGATATTACTGACGGACCAACCAACCCTAATTTACTCAAACAGCTTAACGTGAGTATATCTTGGGTAGAAGGCGGTATTACTAAAACTTTTGTCGTAACTACACTTAAAGCAAATTATTAGTAAGAGAAAGTAATGCATTCTTGCAGATTTTCGGAGAAAAAAAGTTTTACTCTTATTGAAATTTCGGTGAGCTTAGTTGTATTTGGGCTAGTGATGGCGGCAGCCGCAGGTGCGCTTTGTGGAATTTATAATGATTGGCGCAGGCAGAGAAATTATGTAGAGTGTATTGAAAATGCTCGCTGGGCGATGGAGTTTATGGGGAATGAGGTAAGGCAGGGAGGTAATGTAGTAGTGGGTTCAGAGTTATGGGGAGCAGAGTCTGTAGACCGATTACAATTTGAAGTACCCCCAGGTGGAGCGCCCAATAGAGTAAGATACTTTAGAGGAAATAATGGAGCTTTTGGCCCTACGAGAACACTATACCGGAAAAGTGGCGCTGGTTTAGGTCCGCCAGCTGATAGGCAAGAATTAGCTAATTTTATCGTGGATAATCCCAATTTTAATTGGGACGCCGCTGTCGGAGTGCTTACGATAGAGTTAACCGTGAGGCCAAGGCCCAGTGATCCCGAAGGGCGTGATAATCGGAATTATACCCTCAGAACCCAAGTAAGGCCGAGGAACCAATGAAAGGTCAGTTACTTATATTTGTTCTATTGTTTTTGGCTTTGGTTGGGATTTTGCTAGGAGGGGTTGTGCGAATGTGGGAGTCTGGGGCCCAGATTTCTTCTTCTCAGGAACTGAGCTCACAAGCTCTTTATCTTGCCCAGGCAGGAATTGAAAGAGCGAAGATTGAGGTGCTCTATGCTTATTGGCCCACAGGGATCGAATATACTACCGCTATAAATGACCAGGCTGATTTAGACATACCAGGTGATAATTATCAATTTCGTTACGATATGGAAATAACCACGCCTGCTTCTGGCAATACGAGGATAATAAGAGCTACAGGTAGAATTTTGGATTTAGCCAATAATGAAATTGCTCGTCGAGAAATTGAAATTACTATTGATGACATAGAAGATGTAATTCCTCCCGGTGGTGATGGTACAGACGATGATAATTCCGGTACAGTAGTACCCTGGACCTGGCAGGAAATATAAGAATAAACAAAAGATTATCCTTCGCTTCGCTTACCCTTGCGGGCACAGGCAGGTTCTCTCGCCTTCAAGTATAATTAGAGGCAACTTCTCTATCGCCTCTATAAGGATTCGGCGAGGAAGGAAAAAATAAATAAAATCTATCCTCAGCCCCGAAGTTTCGGGGCTTCGGCTCTCGCCTTCGGCGAGTAAGGAAAGGAGATATAGATATGCCAAGATATTCCTATTCTGCCCGTGATTTTTTCGGCCATAAAACTACAGGTATACTGCAGGCAAAGGACGAGGCAGAGTTAAGTGATCAGCTAAAAAAAACAGGGTATATTTTAACCAAAGTGAAGGCAGTAAAGGAAAGGGCTGTTGAGGGTTCTTCTGATCGGCCGGAAAGAATGAGAACAAAAGCCCTGCTTAATTTCACTATGTATCTCTCTAGCTTGCTTAATGCCGGGGTTTCTCTACTTCCTGCTTTGAGCAGTCTGAGCCAGAGTGCAGAAGACCAGCGTGTCCAAAGAGTTATAGCGGGGGTTCACCAGAGGGTTAAGTCGGGGAGTTCTTTAAAAGAAGCAATGTCGGACAACCCGGCCGCATTCCCAAAGTTATATACGGCAATCTTAGGGGCAGGAGAAGCAAGCGGAGAATTGGGGAGAGTTTTGGATGATTTGGCAGGTTATCTTGAATGGCAAATGGACCTCCGTGGCAAGATAAAAGAAGCATCTACATATCCGATAATTCTCTTTTCGGTAATGATATTAGCAATTGCTATTCTTATGATACGAGTTATCCCGGCCTTTGAGAAGCTTTTTGCCGAAATACATACTGCTTTACCTCTGCCTACACAAATTGTACTGGGCGTAAGCGCGTTTGCGAAACACTGGTGGTGGGGAATTCTTTTAGGAATTGGCGTTTTGGTTTTTGCTTATAGATTATATCAGAGAACCCCTTCGGGGCACTATAATATTGATAGCCTGAAGTTGAAGCTTCCCCTTTTTGGCTCTATTTTTGAAAAGGTCGCTCTTTCCCGCTTTTGTCATACAATGTCTTTGAGTTTAGCGAGTGGAATGAATCTGCTCTCGGCGCTGGACTCAGGGGCTGAGGTGGTTGGGAATGAGCGCTTAAGACAATCTATAATTAAGGCAAAAAAAAGCGTTAACCTCGGCGAGAAACTTGCTTTTTCTCTATCCGTAAGCAAGGAATTTCCTTCTGTAGTAATTACTATGATCAGCGTTGGCGAGGAATCTGGTAATCTACCTCAGTCCTTTGCAAAGGTCAACCAGTTTTATGATAAGGAGGTTCCGGCTGCGATTAAAAGGTTCTTTGCTCTCCTTGAACCATCTTTGATTATATTTATGGGTGTTGTAGTGGGCGGGATAGCCCTTAGCGTTCTCTTGCCCTTAGTGAAATTAGTCAGTTCTATCGGAGGATAAAAATGGCCCAGAAGTTGATTGGGATAGATATCGGAGAACGTTTTACCAAGGTTGTGGAGATAAAAGGGGGATTTCATCCTGTTTTGCTGAATGCGGATATATTTGCAACTCCTTACTTTGAACAGAAAGGAGGAAAAAAGAACATTGATAAAAAGAAAGTGTTATCTCTAATTACCCATAGCATTCCTCTTAAAAAATTGAGTGGTTTTCTAATGGGGATTTATGTTCCTTCTTTTTCTGTTAGGGCGGCTATTTTTACCTTTCCTCAAATGCCTCTGCAGGAGTTAAGTATAGCAGTAGTCAGTGAAGCCAGAGAAAAGATGCTGCCGGTTGTTGCTCCGGGAAAAACAGTTTTTGATTACTTCGTTCTTAGTAAAAAAATCATAGAGGACGATAATCAAAAGCAGATTAGGCAATTAGATGTACTTGTTGCCAGAGCCGAAAAAGAGATTGTTGAGGGAAGGACAACGTTGTTTAAAAAGGAGGGTATTCTGCCCGATCTGGTTACCGCTTTACCCTTTACTTTGGCTGATCTTTTGCCCGCAGATTTATGGAAGGGTAAGGAAAATATTGCCTTTGTCAACATAGAATTTTCAACTATGGATATCTTCTTTGTCCGCGAGAGAAAACTGAGGTTTTTTCACAATGTTAACTTTGGTATTCAGGAGGTAATTTCCGGTATTTCTCGAGTAATGAAAATTCCCCAGGAGCAGGCTTTCAGGATACTCCGGGAATATGATATCTTGGCAACTGATAGAAGATCAGATTCAGGTGAACAAAGCAGCAGAGAGGGAGATAAATTTGAAAAGGATATTCTTCCGGAGTTAAAACTGGTTTTTCAATCTTATGCAGAGAGAGTTGCCGCCGAATTAAAACGTTCTTTTATCTATTATAAGCAACAAGAAAAAGAAATCACGAGGATAGAAAAATTTTTCTTTAGTGGAGAAGGCAGTATAATAAAAAATTTACTTATTGAATTAAATAAGCGAGTGGGAGGTTCACTTGAAATCCTTAATCCCTTTCAATTTGTAAAACCTAATCCGAAGGGGAAATTTCCCCCAGAGATTTCCGAACAAGCGCCTTTATTTGCTTCCGTTTGTGCTCTGGCTTTGAATTTAAATGTCCCCGAAAAAGAAAGAATAAATTTTCTGCCTCTTTCTCTGAAGAAAAGAAAGAAGATAAGTAGATTTCGCCTTTTTACTCTGCTAACGGCCGGTTTCCTGTTTTGCTTTTTTCTTGTCGTTTACTGTAATCTTTTCTTTAGCGCACGCAGCACTAAATTTTCTTTAGCCGAACAAAAAGAAAAAATCAAAGGATTAAGCCCTTTAATTAAACAATATGATGAATTTCGCAAACAAGAGCAAAAACTGGAAAATATTTTTAGCGTTGCCGCAATGTTAGAGAAACAAGCGCCGCCCTGTGAACAAATATTAAGCGAATTAGCCTATCAAATATCTGAGGAGATTACCTTAAGCAGTTTTCATATTCAGAAAAAAAAGGATAAACCCGAGCAGAGGGAGCTGAAATTGGAAGGTTATATTACCGCTAACTACGAAGATGCTTGTAAAATTCTAAACGATTTTAAGAATACTCTTAAGAAATCAAATTATTTTAAAAACATTTCTTCATCTACTTTGGACTTAGAACCGGTTGTTCCCGTGGTGACCAAAAGTGAAGAAATAATTCTGACTGAAGTAAAACAAAGGGAATTTACTCTAACTGCAGATTTACCCGTTAAATCCGCCTACGGCGGAATCCCGACTGGGTCGGGATTATTTAACAAAGCGAACCCCGTTAAGGTAAATTCTTATTAAAATGAACAGAATCGTAAAAAATACGGCTATTATTGTGGGAGCAGTTATCACTTTTATCCCTTTATTTCTTTATTTAAACCAGAAGAAAATAAATGATAGTTTATTGTCTCAACAGATTGATTTACAAAGAAAATTAGAGTTGGGGGAGAAAGCGCGAGAGGCGATTGAGATGTTCAAAAGAAAAGGTTTGGGGAACTTAAAAACGCAGAAGGAACTCTTAGCGCCAAAGATTCCCTCAAATGAACAGTCTCCTCTTATTATTTCAAAACAACTGAGCCGGATCGCTCTGGATATAGGAATTGATAAAATCTCAATTAGTAATAAAAAAAGAGAAAAAACCTCTACAGCTAATCTTTACCGTCTTCCTCTATCGGTTAACTTAGAATGTACCTACCAACGGCTTTGTCGATTTCTAAATAAAATTTCATCTGCGGATAGACTTATAGTTATTGAGGAGATATCGATTGAGCGAGAAGAGGATATTTTGCCTCGTCTGGATGTAACCCTTGAGCTATCGTTAGAAATTCCTAAAGTCGTAGAAATTTATTCGCTACATTTGTAAATTGCTATATCTGCAATATTTCTAACGGGGTTAATCTGTGTAATCGGCATTTAATCTTTTAATCAGGGATTTCTGGTTTTTCAAAAATCTCAATTTTTCTCTTGACAAAACCTATTTAATCTGGTAGCATTAAAAGATGATTATGAAATTAAGTTCTTTTTTCTTTTTGCTCGTTTTTTTATTTTTCTTTTGTCTGGAGGCAACGGCACAAAACAAAGGTTCGGGCCTTAACCCTTTTTTAACTCAGAAAGAAAGAGAAATATTCAAAGATGAAGGCGATTATACAGAACTTGTTGGATTAGAGCTAACTGCTATTTTTTACTACCCCGGCAACAGTAAAGCGATAATTGAGGGTAGAGTTGTTAAAGAAGGGGAGGTAATTGCTGGAAAGAAGGTGTTTAAAATTATGCCCGAAGCAGTTATTTTGGATGACTCATATCATAAATTTATTCTTAGGTTGAGTAAAATAATTCCTTTAAAAAAAGAGACGAAGAGCAAAAAAGATGAATAGAAATAAGCTTTTAATTGTTATTTTTTTAATCAGTTTTTTTCTTCTGCGCTCGATGCAGATAGTTATAGCTGAAGGAGATAAAAAAGAACCGGTAAAAAAACCTTCTCCCGCGCTTTCTCAGGAGCAAGTAGATAAAGAGCAGGAGCAAGTAAATAAAGAATCAGAAACTACTTCACCGACGCCAATAATTGAGATTAAACGTTTAGATACAGAAGAGCCTTTTTATTCCTTTGAATTGAGGGATGCGGAGATAAAAGACATCTTGCGTATTTTGGGCCACGACTATAATTTAAATATTTTAATAGACGAAGAAGTCAAAGGAAAGGTTACAGCGAGTTTGAGAAAAATTTCTTTAGAGGAGGCCTTAGAGAAAATTGCTGATATGCAGAATTTACTTTTGGAAAAGAGGGGAGATATAATTGTGGTGAAGCCCAATTTAATTAAGAAAATTTTTAAGTTGAAATATATTTCAGTAAAGGATATTTTCCCCAAATTGGCAGAGAAGGAAAGAGAAGAACGCAAGCAGCAAAGAGAGGAACGAAAAGATGAAAAAAGCGAGATAGAAGAAGAAAAAGGAGATTGATGCGTACTAAAACAATAGTTGCCATTTTAACTTCTGCTTTTATTATAATGCACTTTCCTTCTTGTCTTTTCGCTCAAGAAATAGGTGGGCAAGAAGAACAAAAAGGCGAGATTTCTCCCTTTTTTAGCTTTCTTTCCGAAACCGGGCGAATCATTCCCGATATAGAGACAAATTCCATTCTGGTAATTGATTTTCCAGCCAATGTTGATAAGATTGAAAAATACTTAAAGATGGTTGATGTCCCGGTTGAGCAGGTGCTTATTGAAACCAGGATTGTAGAAGTAAAGCTGGAAAAGGAGCACAGCTTAGGAATAAACTGGTCGTTATTCACCACGAAAGGAGGAGCAGAGGTAGGGCAATTCCGTCTTGGCTCGGCTGCCGGAGAGGCTTTAACACAGAATATTCCTTTTCGAAGACCTAAATGGGAACCGTTAACCGGCAGTGAGCAAGAGCCTTTTAGCGTAGGTATATTTGATGATAACATTGATATTGTTCTAAAGGCTCTGGCCACTCAGCTTAAGACCAACCTTCTTTCAGCTCCTAAAATTACTACTGTAAATAACCGCCGGGCGAAAATAAATGTAATCAAGAGCATTCCCTACCTGAAGGAGATTAAAGAGGAGGAGAAAGAAACTGCTGGTGGGTCGACCACGACAAAATATACCTATGAATATGAATATACTGATGAGGGAGTAACTTTAGAGGTAACCCCTTTGATAAATCCGGATCGCTCAATTACAATGCTACTTTACCCGGAGGTCAAAGAAATTGTAAAATGGCACGAAATGGCTAGGCCTGCACTTGCTACGGGGGTTCCTACCTTGCCGGAGACAGATATCCGCACGGCTTATACTAAAGTCACAGTGCGTGAAGGGCAAACCTTGGTTATTGGTGGCTTAATCAGGGAAAAGATGACCAAAGGAGAAACCAAGATTCCACTTTTGGGCGATATTCCGTTTATCGGTAGCTTTTTCCGTAGTGAGAAAGAGACCAAAAAGAAAACCGAACTTTTGATTCTTGTTTCGCCTACTATAATTACCCCCACTGTAATATTCGATATGGAAAACGAGGAGAAAACAGGTATTGGCAAATGGTATACAGCAGAGCAGAAAGAAAAAGCAGAACTGCCTGAAGATGTGCAAGGAGTAAAGATTAAAAGAGAAGTGTTCTCTGCGTCTAATCAAAAGCAGATAATTAATCTTAAAAAACAACTGGCTGAACGAAATCAAGAAATAAAACAAAAGGAGCAAGAGATTCAAAAATTAAATCAGACTATTGATAGACTCGTTCGCGAGACAAATGAAATTATTTCTCATTTTCAAGAGTAAAAGTCGTTAGCATTTTTCAAGAATTATTATATTTCCTTACGATGGAGTAGAGTAAGTTAAAAATAGGGGTTTCAAAAACATTTTTTCATTTGCAGAAATGAAAGAGAGGGAGTTTTTTGTCTTTTTACAATCCCTTTATGTGCCGATGTAGCTCAGTGGTAGAGCAACTGCATGGTAAGCAGTAGGTCGTCGGTCCGACTCCGACCATCGGCTCCATAGCTAAACAAAAAAAGGACAGAAAAAAGCAAAAAGCGGAAATCTGCTTTGCAGATTTTCTATCCTCAGTTCCCCTTCGCCGGGCTTCGGCTCTCACTTCGCGAGCAAGGAAAAGTAATATAAGGGCAACTTCTCTATAGGTATTATTAGAGGCAACTTCTCTATCGCCTCTATAAGG
>MZGK01000008.1 GCA_002085025.1 Candidatus Omnitrophica bacterium 4484_213 | reverse complement strand
TCCCTCAACATTTCGGGAGATCGGCGGTCTCAGACATGATTTTTGTACTTCCTGCCTCAACTTGATTTTAGCTAAAAAAACCAATGTTCGCTCAAAACGCAAAATCCTCCTTTTGTTATTTTTTCTACTCTCTACTCCTTCTATCGCTTCTGCCTCTTGGGATAATGAGGGCTGGAAAGTGACCCAGGAAAGTGAGTTAACCAGTTATTATTGTGATGAGGGGATAAAGTTTTATCGAGAAGGGGCGTATGAAAAGGCGAGGGAGGCTTTTAAGAAGGCGTTGCTGATTGATTCAGAGTGCGAGATAGCGAGAGAATACCTTAGAAAGTTAAAAGTTGAAAGTTTAAAGTTAAAAGTTGAGGAAGAATTCCCGCTAACCGCACACCGCACCGTGAGTGGCATTGCCACAACGGTGGCTCACACCAAACCGCTAACCCAACTTAGAGAAGATAAAATAGAGAAAGAGATAAAAGAAATAGAGAAAGAGATAGAAAGAATGCAAGTTACAAGTCAACGGGTAGCGGGTTGCGGGTTGCGGAAAACGGGCAAAGACCGAAAAGAAGAAACAGAAGGATGGATGGAGTATAAATCCCCGTTACCTGTTACCTGTTACCCGTCTTTCAGTATTTCTGAGAAGCAAAAAGCAGTGGTAGAGGCGCTGAATGAATTTATTGAACCGGTAAAGATAAGCGGAGAATACCGTATGGGATTGGGGGTTTATTCTGGCGGTGAAGTAGAGTGGAAGAAAGCCGATGCCGATTTGCAAGAGGATAGCTGGCGTTATTTATATGGAAGTCAGAGATTCAATACCTTTGACCCGGTAGTTTACAACCGCCTGAAATTAGACATTGAGGCCCCACTTTCCGAGAACTGGAACTTGGGAATGAAATTGGTGATTGACCCCTGGTCGTTTGTCGGCAAGACCCAGAAGTTCAGGGTTTATAATAGCGACAGCAGTGATTATGCCGATATTCAGTTGAAATACTGGTCTAATTTAGATACCACCATTCTCCAGACAGTCCGAACACATAAGGGTAATGTGATTAATGTTCCTGAAATTAAAGTAGAGGATGGAAAGATAGTCTCTACCTCTATTTCCGCCGCCCGGAGCGATGAACTCCAAAAGGGCTGGAACGATTCCTTTGGCACTATTTCCGACTACAAAATCTCGCGGGAGTTCAAACCCATCCGTAATCTTTGGGTAGAATATAAAACCGATGAATGGAGAATGAAGGTTTTTCCCTTTGGCGGACAGGAAGAGGCACTTACTTCTGATGACCCTTTGGGTCTTTCTAATCACCATATCTATTGGGAGCCCAGCCCTTGGCTGGATTATTGGGAGCCAGGAGAAAATTATACCACTACCGGCTGGGAAGGTGGTGAATGGAAAAAGGATTGGTATGCCGAAGACAGCGAGCACCAGTGGCTGAGGCGCCTGCGCGGAATCAATTTTGCCTTTGGCAATGAAGAGTATGATGAGTTCAGTTTAGAAACAACCGTTGCCACTCCTTTGGGTGTCTGGGACGATTATTCGGAGCTAAATGCCCTGCTAATGGCATTGAGGGCAAAATATCGTCTTTCTGAAGAGTGGCAATTGGGGACAACCCAGACCGGGCAGTTTGGTTATGATGAGGGCAGTATGGATGCTTGGGCCTGGGCTGGTGGCTTAGATCTACAATATAAACCCTATCAGTTTGAAGATACCACTATCAAAGCCGAGATTGCTCATAGTAAAAAAGAACAAAACATTCTGACTTCTGCTCACAAAGAGGAGAAGAGCGATAATGCCTATAAAATAGAACTCAGTAGCAAAATCCCAACTTTATTGCCAAATTATTATTATGAAGATATCCCTTTAGATGTTAATCTTTCTTTTACTCGTATAGACAAATATTTCTTTTCCCCCTTAGCAAGTTATTGTTATACCCGCGATGACCGCCCCTGGGGGAGGTATTTATCCTTCTTCCCGCGCTCTCCTCAAGATGAAGTAGTGCGTCTGGGGGACAGTGTGGATGTTAACCGCGAGGTCTATGGCATTACTCTGAGATCCAAACTCTTTGATGAGAGAATAAGACCGTTGTTTAATTATCGCAACGCCCATCGGGTTTCTGATGGCAAATTTATTGAGGCAATCTATCGCGGAGAATTAGAATATGATATCTTAGAAAATCTCAGGTCAAAGTTAATGTATATCTACGATGACAGACCCGATGATTCCTCAGGCAGAAGCACTTCTACAGATAGAGCCGCCGCCGGCTTAAGATATGAATTTGCGGATTGGTTAGCCGCTGAAACTATTTACACTCATACTAATGAATACCCGTCATTTCCTGACGATATCTATACCTATGTGAATGCAAACCCTGACCCTCCTTATCCCTATTATAATATCTATAAAGGCAGAATTATCTATCAACCGTTTTCTGAACTTACGCTTACCCTTGACCACACTACCAATGAGTTTAAGTTTGCTAACAGGATTGCTGATGCTTACTATTATGACGAGCTCAGCTATGACGGCCTGGAGATAAAATACGAGCCCACTTCCAGATTGACCACCCGCTTGGTTTATCGCTATAGCCAGGTAGCCAATCTAAATCAATATGTTGATAATGGCGATGAAGATGTAGAGAGGCATCATAATTTTTACGGCGAACTGAACTATAGATTAGACCCCGATGCAGAGTTAACTTTGCAATACGGCGATTTGGGGATATATCTTCACGGGGGATATATTCCCTTTACCCACGCTGTTTTGGATACCCAACATCTTTTTCGTATATTCTATACGCAGAGATTTTAATCAGTGAAATCAGTAATGTAGCAGTGTAATCAGTAATAACATTTTTCTCTTTACAAAAGTATTTTTTATGCTATGCTATAATGAAACTACAATTTAGTCTCCTTGTAGTCGCCTAAATTGTGACGTCATTGAACGGAGGCCACTATGAAAAACAGAGGCGTTTTTTCGGCTGAGGGATTTGGGTTTAGTTCAAGTATGCTTTTAAGTAGTCAAGACAAAAGAAACCTGCTTATTTTAGAGACAATCAGAAGAAAGGGAGAAGTAAGTTTAGGGTTTATTTCTCAGCAAACCGGTTTAAACATTCCTACTATCTCCAATCATCTCAATGGTTTAATTAAAAGGAAGATAGTTATTCAGAAGGGAGCAGTTTTTACCGGTGGTCGGCCAGCTACTCTGATAGAGCTTAATCCCCAAACCGCTTATATATTGGGAATTGGGATTAATCTGAAAAGTATTGTGGCTGTAATAATTGATTTTAAGGGGGAGATATTAGGAGAAGGGAGAGAAGAAGTAAGGGATGGAGATATTCGGGAGATTTTAAGAGCTGCTATTGAGCTCGGAAAAGAGGTAATCAAAAAGGCAAATCTTACCAAGAAAGATGTGCAGGGAGTGGGAGTAGGGATTGCTGGAATTGTAGATTATGACAATGGACTTATTCATTGGCCATCTAAGATTGGACCTACTTATATTTCTGTTTATCTTTCTATAGAGGAGGTAATCAGGAAAGAATTTGCCCCTTCTGTTTTTATTGCTGAGAATGATGCCACAGCGGCCGCCTTTGCTGAATGGTGGTTATATTTAGGGGAAATAAAGAACCTAATATACATATATTCAGGTGTAGGATGCGGGATGATAATCAATGGTGAACTCTATCGCGGCTCCAGTGGCAGTGCCGGGGAGCTCAGCATTTATAATCCTGAGAGAGAGGAGGCTTTTTCATCAATAGAAAATAATTCTTTTTTTTATCGCTGGAATTTAGATCTGGGGGTTGTCGATAGGGCTAAACAGGCGATTAAGCAGAGAAAGGAATCGCAGATTTTCAAATTAGCCAAGAAGAAGCCCAAAAACATTAATTTAAATGTAATTATTCAAGCCGCTGAAGGAGGTGATGAGTTAGCGAGGAAATTGATTAAAAAAACAGGAATAAGTTTGGGTGTGCGTCTTGCTTATCTTATTAATCTCTTAGACCCGGAGTTGGTAATAATCGGCGGAGGAATAGAGAAAGCCGGTACTCTTCTTTTAGCCAGCATAAAAGAAACAGTTCGAAAATGGTCATTTAATCATTCTTTAAAGAAGGTAAAGATTGTGTCGGCTCGTTTAGGCGAAGAGGTGGTGGCAGTAGGAGCGGCTAACCTGGTACTCCGCCAGATGTTTGCAAATGTTTAAGTGAAGCCGCGATTTAGGCGACCCTGAAACTTTGGGAGAGACTAAATTGTATGGCTGAATTTCCCAGCACTTATTTTCTGCGTTGCTTAAGCATTCTGAAAAATAAGTGCTGGGTTCAATGCGCATAGCAACTTATGTTCATTTCGTTCCATAAGTTGCGTGCTTGTTAAATGAAAGACTACAAAACTTTACCAATTGCAGTGTTGGTACTCAAAATTTTTGCCTGGATTTCAGTAATTGCGGGAGTAATTGGAGGGATTAGGGGTATTGTAATGATGTTTACAGCTTTAACTGATGGGTTGTGGCTTTTTGCTGTTTCTCTTCTCTATGGTGGTTTGAGCTTTCTTTATCTTTATGCTCTCAGCGAGGTAATTCAGTTACTGATGAATCTGGAGAGGAATACGCGCAAGGAGTAGATAGAATTTCTAATTACTCTAATGTCTAAATCAGTCTATAGTAAGCAAGTGGTAACTTTTATTTTCTATTTGCCTATTGCCAACTGCCTACTGTTATATTAAGGAAGGTATGAGAAAAGCAGGTATCTTCTTTTTTATTTTTTTTATAGTTCTTTCAACATTATCCTGGGCGGCAGAGAATGAAGCCCCTAAAATTATAGGTTTAAAGATAGAGGGCAATAAAAGGCTAAGCAAGGCGTTTATTCTTTCCTGTATCAGCTCCAAAATTGGTCGCCGGTTCTCTCCCAATATTTTAAATGATGATATTAAGCGGCTTTACAAAACAGGAAATTTTCAAGATGTGCGGGTGGATTTTTCTACAAAAGAAGAAGGGATAGAGATTACTATTACAGTAGTAGAAAAGCCGATTCTCGTTGATATTATCATAGTAGGTAATCGGGTGTTTAGTAAAAAATATATTAATGAGATTATAGGAGAAGGATTCTTAAACAAACCGCTTAATAAAGGAGAATTAAAGAAAAAGATAGATGGGTTCGCCAACCTCTATAAACAAAAGGGTTATTATTTAGCCGAGGTAAAGGAAGAGGTTGATATTGATGCCGAGACAAATCAAGCAACTGTTTATATCTTGATTGATGAGGGTAATAAGATAAGAATTCGGCGCATTTTTGTGGAGGGAAATAAGGAATTTTCAGACAAAAGGATATTGAAGCTATTGAAGACAAAGAAGAAGTGGTGGTTTAATTCCGGGTTTTTTAAAGAGGATGTTTTCAAAAAAGACTTAGAGAGAGCAAAGGAATTTTATCAGGATGCCGGCTACAGCGATGTGAAGATAGTCCCGGATATTTCTTACGATGAGAGAATGCGGAATATGTTTATTACCCTCAATATTACGGAGGGCAATAAATATAATGTAGGTAAAATAATTATCAAAGGAAACAAGGCCTTCGAAGAGACGGAAATAAAAAAGGAACTAAAGTTACTTCCCAATACTATCTTTAGCGACAAAAAAATGAGGGAGGATGCTCGCAATATTGAAAGATTCTATTTTGATAGAGGATATATTTCCTGTTCTGTTTTTCCGAAAACGCTTTTGGATAAAAGGACGGGTAAAATTGATATCGTTTTTCAATTAGAGGAAGGCGATTTGACTTATGTGAATAGGGTTGATATCAAAGGGAATGCGATTACCAGGGATGTAGTGATTAGAAGAGAGCTCGAGATTCTCCCTGGCGACAGATTTGATGGGCAGAAATTGCGGCAGAGCCGTGAGAGTCTAAAAAATCTTGACTATTTTGAAGAGATAAATTATGATATTCGGGATACTGCAGTCTCTGACAAAAAAGATTTAGTCGTGGAGGTCAAGGAGAAGAAAACCGGCGAATTTAGTTTTGGCGGGGGCTATAGTTCAGTGGATAAGGGAATTGGTTTTCTGGAGATTGCTCAGCGCAATTTTGATATAAATAATTTTCCTACCTTTAGCGGCGGCGGCCAGGACCTGCGACTGAGAGCAGAGCTTGGCCGCAGAAGAACAGATTATCTATTGAGCTTTACCGAACCCTGGTTTGCAGGGAGACCTTTATCCGTAGGCTTTGATTTGTATAACCGCACTTGGGAGAGAGAGGAGGATTATGACGAGGCGAGAGCAGGTGGCGATATTCGCCTGGGAAAGGTTTTTAACCGCATCTGGCGCTGGAATTTGACCTATTGTTTAGAAGAAGTTGAGATTAGTGATATTAGCGGCAACAGTTCGGGGATTAAGGATATTATTGACGAAGAGGGGGAAAATATGCTTAGTTCTCTGACCGGCCAGATTATTCGGGACACCCGCGATAGCAAGATGGACCCTCACAAAGGAAGTGTATTTACTAATTCTCTAAAGTTCGCCGGTTTGGGCGGAGATAAAAAATTTAGCAAATACATTAGTGAAATAAACCAGTATATCTCTCCGGGCGAGGAAAGTCGGTTTAGAGACTTGATTTTGGAATTAAGATTAAGGGTTGGTGTAATCAATGACTGGAATAATTCAGGAGTACCTATCTATGAACGCTTTTACGCCGGGGGCGCAGGGACGATTCGTGGTTATAAATATAGAAAGGTAGGCCCGCGGGTTTTTGGCGAGCCTGTTGGCGGAAACTCAATGCTGATTGCAAACAGTGAACTTACTTTTCCGCTAATTAAGAGAGTAATCAAAGCGGCCCTTTTCTATGACCTTGGTAATGTCTGGGCAAAGAGTAGCGATATTGACCTTTCAGATTTAAAAGCAGGAGCAGGGTTGGGTATCCGGATTAACACCCCTATTGGGCCATTAAAACTTGACTATGGTTATGGCTTTGACCCTGATCCCGGCGAGAAAAAAGAGGGGCATTTTTATTTTAGTATGAGTAGGGCGTGGTGATTTAAGAGGAGTTTTGCATTTTTTGCTCTCGTGATTTTTTATTTACGCTAAAATCTGCGTTTCGGTTCACCCTGTTAAATAGTCAGCGAAGCTGAATTTAACAGGGCAGGGGGCAAAATGACCCCGAAGTTTCGGGCCATCCTGAAGAAGCGAAGTGACTGAAGGATCTCGGACAATAAGATCCTTCACGGAGCCTGTGCTGAGGCGAAGCCGAAGTATTCAGGATGACACTGCGTGTCATTTTGTTAAGATCTGCCTCAACCCCGTTAGAAATATCTGTCTTTTATGTTTCAATGTTAGAAGTTCGGCAAAATTGCTGACATCGGGAATTACTAACGGGGTCAACTCGATTTTAGCTAAAAAAATCAATGTTCACTCCCAGGGGAGTTGCACAAAGTGCAACTATAGACGACAAAACTCCTTTTTAAAATCGAAAAAAAAGGAGGGAATAATGAAGAAAGTAGTTTTACTTTTAAGCATAATTTTTCTGTTAGGAATTGGTCAAATTGCTCTTTCAGCCGAGGTAAAGATTGGCTATGTAGATGTGGAGGAGGTTTTTAACAGTCATAAGAAGACAGAAGAGTTAAATAATAAACTGCAAGCCGACCAAAAAGAGACTAAGAAAGAGACAGAGAAAAGGATGAAAGAGATTGAGCGGCTCAGAGAGGAGAGCAAACTGCTTTCTGAAAAAGCAAAGAAGAAAAAGGAAAAGGTTATTGAGCAGAAGACAAAGGAGTTGCAGGACTTTGTTCTGAGAACCCGCCAGAACTTGCTTGAAGAGAGAAACAAGATGATGAAAGAAATTTTGGGAGATATTGACAAGGTTATTCAACAAAAGGCAAAGGAAGGCAGTTATGATTTGATATTAGACAGCCATGTTTTGCTCTATGGCAGTGAAGGTTTAGACCTGACGGATGAGATTATTAAGGCGTTGGGGAAATAGGTTTCACCCTACAAACTGCAGGCTCTAAGCTAAAACTGATACAACCTTACTTACACCTACGACGTGTAAGTAAGAGATGCTAACTATGCTTTTATTCTCAGCCCGCCTTCGGCGAACTTCGGCTCTCGCCTATGGCGAGTATTTCCAGAGTAATAAATTAAGAACACTGTTCGAAGAAACACTGTCCGAAGTTTCGCTTCGGACGGAATGCCCTAAACCACTTTCCGTGAACCATACGGTTCATGGCGTTGGATTCAGGGCAAGCCAGAGTGAAAATTTATAGATATGTACAGAAACTTAATTCCCAAGCTAAAAAGCATTTTATCTCGTGATGCCGATATCTTATTTGCCTATCTCTTTGGTTCAGCCGCTGAAGATAGAGAACATTCAGAGAGCGATATTGATGTTGCTGTTTATCTCAATCCGGAGCAATGGAATATTTTAAAAAAAGATAAACAGATTTTGGGTGAGCTTGCTCTTTGTTTGCACCGCGACGATGTGAATTTGCATATTTTGAATGTTACTCCATTATTACTTCAATTTGAGATAATCTCGCAGGGCAAAATAATTTTTTGCCGGGATGAACAAACTCGTGTTGATTTTGAAACCGATGTTTTATATCGCTACTTTGATATGAAACCTTTTTTTGATGAGCAAAGAGAACTGACAATGCAAGCAATTAGGTATAATTAGGGACAATTCCTCTATAAGTATTGTTAGAGGCAATTTCTCTATCGCCTCTATAAGGAAGGCGTCCTTAAGGAATTAAGAGGGCTATTAATGGGTTTTGTTCGTAAAGAGAGAATAAAGGAATATAATGAACTTGATAGTGAACGTCTATGGGAGGCATTAGCGCATTTGGAGGATTTTAACAAATTTTCGCAATATATTCTTGATTGGTTAAATTGAGATGTAGGTAGGTGGGACTATGCAAAAGAAATTATCCAAATTAGCAGAATTAATTGATGGAGAGATTGAAGGCGATAAGGATGTCCTTATTAAAAGAGCCTGGGGAATAAAAGAGGCAAAAAATGGAGATATTACTTTTGTAGATAATGAAAGATATTTGCCCTTGCTTGAGTCTACCTCTGCTTCGGCAGTGCTTGTCTCTAAGAAGAATAAACTAACCCCCTTTAGAAGTAAGTCCCGACTTGTTGGGACTGACTCTAGTGAACCTCGGGGGATTCCTAATCGGGTAAATCTTTTTAGAAAGAAAAGGTCTCTTTCTCTTGTTTATGTAGAAAATCCTTCCTTGGCTTTTTCTAAGATAGTTTCTTTATTTACTCCAGAGGTTTCTAAACCGCAAGGAATTCATCCTGCTGCCCTAATAGGCAAGAATGTGAAATTGAGAGAAAATGTTGCCATTCAGGCTTATGCAGTTATTGAGGATAATGTTCAGATTGGAGCAAGAACAATTATTCATTCTGGTGTATACATTGGTCAGGAGAGTTGTATCGGAAAGGATTGTTTGATTTATTCTAATGTTTCTATTCGCGAAAGAACAAAGATTGGTAATCGGGTGATTATTCAGAGTGGAGCGGTAATCGGTAGTGATGGCTTTGGTTTTTCTACAGAAAAAGGGGTACATCATAAAATCCCTCAACTTGGTAGTGTGGAGATCGGTGATGATGTAGAGATTGGAGCTAATGTTACCATTGACCGGGCGAGGTTTGAGAGGACATATATTGGTAAAGGGACAAAGATTGACAATTTGGTTCAAATCGGGCATAATGTGACCATTGGCGAGAATGCAATTATTGTTGCTCAAACTGGGATTTCCGGAAGCACCAGAATTGGTAGAAATGTTACTCTTGCCGGACAGGTAGGAATAGTCGGGCATATCAGTATTGGCGATAATGTAATAGTAGCAGCTAAAGCAGGAGTAACTAAATCTATCCCGACGGGTAGCTTTGTATCGGGGTTTCCGGCAAAGGCGCATACCCAGGAGAAAAAGATCAAAGCCTGCATTCAGAGATTGCCCAAGCTTTTTGAGAAGGTAAAGGAGTTGGAGAAGAAGGTAAAAAATAGGTCACCCAGTTTCCCAGAAAACCACAGGGGTTAGAAAGGGATAGCAAGGGTTAGCAGGAGGTAGTAGGGGAATTTCCCATTCCCTTTCCAACCCTTACTACCCCTCATCACCCATGCTAACCCTTTTCTCCTCACTGATTACTGGGCGACTGAAGATTATGGACTTTCAACAGACAATCAAAAAAGAGGTTGAATTAAAAGGGGTGGGGTTGCATAGCGGAGAGGTCGTTAAACTGAAATTTAAACCCTCTTTACCTGATAGCGGAATAAATTTTGTGCGTACCGACTTACCAGGAAAACCGGTAATTAAGGCCGATGTTTCCAATCTTTTAGAGCAATCTCGAGAACTTAGACGCACCTCCATTGGAAGAGCGAATGCTGAGGTACACACTATTGAACATTTGCTTGCTAGTTTATTTGGTTTAGGAATTGATAATTTACTTATTGAGATAGATGGTTCGGAGGTCCCCGGTATGGATGGTAGTGCTCTACCCTTTTTTGAACTATTAGAGAATGCCGGCATCGTTAAGCAAGATGTAAGACGCAAATTCTTTCAGGTTCGAGAGCCGCTTTTTATTCAATCACCTGATGATGCTACTTTAGTGATTCTTCCCCATCCGAATTTTAAAGTATCTTATACTCTTGATTATTCTCCTTTTTATGCCCTTCGGGGCAACCCCCCCAGCTCTCCCCAGCACTTAATAATAAATTTTTTCTCTGATGGAGAAGAGAATAAGAAAATTTTTAGAGAGGAGATTGCTCCGGCGCGCACATTTTGTCTGAAAAATGAGGTAGAAAGATTGCGGAAAGATGGTCTGGGCAAAGGGGCTAATTACGAAAATACATTAGTGGTCGATGGTGATAAGATTGTGAACAATAAACTCCGATTTGAAGATGAATTTGTGCGTCATAAAATTTTAGACCTGATTGGCGATATCTATCTCTTAGGGGCGTCTCTGAAAGGTTATATAATAGCGGTAAAAAGCGGGCATTGGACCAATATTCGCCTCTTAAAGAAGATTGAAAAACAGGAGGAAAAAATAAGAGAAGCAGGGGTGCCCTCATTTTCTTCAGGCTATCCTTTTAAGACCGTTTTAGATAGCCGAGATATTCAGGAAATCTTGCCCCATCGCTATCCATTTTTATTGGTAGATAAAATCTTAGAATTAGAAGAAGATAAAAGAATAGTAGGAATTAAGAATGTTACAATAGATGATTATTTCTTTCAGGGACACTTCCCCGGGCATCCGGTAATGCCCGGAGTTTTGATTATAGAAGCATTGGCGCAGACCGCCGGTATTTTAATGCTGAGTAAAAAAGAAAATAGAGGAAAGATTGCCTATTTTATGGGTATAGATAAAGGGAAGTTTCGCCAGAGAGTTGTGCCTGGGGACCAGTTGAGGTTAGAAGTAAAGGTTATGAGGTTGCGGAAGAACACCGGACAGGTTTACACCAGAGCTTTGGTAGAAGAAAAGATAGTGACTGAAGCAAATCTGATGTTTGCGTTAGGATAAAGGTAGAAGAAAAATGTTTAATTTCTAATTACTCTAATGTCTAATTGCAACATCAACGAATTTACTAATCTATACGAAAAATATCTACGAATTTACTAATCTATACGAATAATTCAAATACCTCTTATTCGTAAATTCGTAAAGGATTCGTAATTCGTTGCTTATAAAACATTAGGTTAATTAGTCATTAAACAGGAGGGGGGATGAAAAGATTTTTTCTATTATCTATTATCTGTTTATTACTTGCTGTATCCGCGTGCGCAAAAGAAGAATCCAAAAAAATAGAGCAGTTTAAGAAAGCAGGAGGTACAATATTGGCCGACATAAATGGAAGTATAATTACTTTAGAAGAATTTGAGCGAAAAATAAAGGTTCTACCCAAGAATTCAGCGGCTCTTTTAGGTTATGATGTTAATAATTTAGAAGGAAAAAAGAAATTTCTCGATGACTTAATCAATCGGGAATTATTAGTTCAAGAGGCATATAAAAAAGGTTTGGATAAGAAAGAAAATATTGTCCTAAAATTAGAGAATTTAGAGGACTTAAGAAAGCAGATTTTGATTACTGAGTTAGTAGAAGATTTAAAGGGGAAGATTACTGTTTCTTCCGAGGAGATAGAGGATTTCTATGAGAAATACAAAGCTGGTTTTACTGAGTCCCCAAAGGTGAGAGCAAGGCAGATTATTGTCAAAAGCCAGAAAGAAGCAAAGCAGATATTGGTTCAACTCTTGCAGGGGGCAGATTTTGCGATGCTTGCCAAGGAAAAATCAATCGGACCGAATGCCGCAAAAGGTGGCGATTTGGGCTTTTTTAGTCGCGGAGAGATGCCCGAGGCATTTGATAATGTTGTTTTTAATTTGCAAAAAGGGGATATTAGTGGTATAATTAAACTCAAGAGTGGATATCACATCGTCCAATTACTGGATAAAAAAGAAGAGAAAGATAGGTCCTTGGAAGAGGTTAGAGAAAAAATAAAAGAGGGGCTACTGAGAGAGAAGGAAGCAAAGCAGCTGGAAGGTTTATTAAAAGATTTAAAAGAGAAAGCAGCGATAAGAGTGGAAGAGGAGCTTCTAAGATGAAAATTCCAAGCACCAAGCGTAACTTACCCTTCGGATAAGCCCCCTAGCCAAACAATTTATTATTAGCGTTGTTTTGTTTCGGTTATTGAGTATTGGAATTTGAGATTTATTTGTGATTTGGAAATTGGGATTTCCGACGAGCGAGTCTGCCGGACGAGCGAGGAGGTATGTCTAATCGCTTGCCTTTAATTACAGCAATAATTTTAGGATTATTAGGTGTTTTTTTAAGTAATCGCTATTTTCAAAAAAAGGAAAAGGAACTATTTCAAGGAACAAAACCAAAGCCAGTTCTGGTAGCTCTCCGGGATATCCCTGCGGATACAATAATTAAAAAGACTGATGTAAAGGTTGCCGAGGTGCCAGCTAAATTTATTCAACCCTCAGCAATCAATTCAATAAAAGCAGTGGTTGGTAAAATAACCACTGCTTTTATTTTAAAGGGAGAGCAAATTGTTTCCACAAAATTGATTTCTCCTGAGAAAGGAAAATGGTTAGCAATCAAAACTCCCGCCGGAAAAAGGGCAGTGAGTATTTCCGCTGATAGTGTCACCGGAGTATCTGGTCTTATCAAACCCGGCGACTATGTAGATATTTTGGGGACATTTGATTTGATAAAAGCCGGAGAGGGTGGCAGGCAGGAAATCCAGAGTGTGACTCTGCCTCTTTTTCAAAATGTTTTGGTGTTAGCAGTGGGCAAGGAGATGCGTAAATTTTCTTTGCCTAAAGAAGAGAGAAGAGGAGAAAAGAAAGAGATTTCTACCGTGACTCTTGCCTTATCTCCTCAAGAGGTCGAAAACCTGGTGTTTGCCGAAGAGAAGGGGAAGATTCGATTGATGTTAAGAGCAGCAAAAGATGAAGAGGAGCCCCCACTTTCAGTAGTCAATTTTAGCACGCTCCTCCAGAATTTCTCCTCCTCTGTTTCTACGCAAGAACGAATAAAAAAAGTTAAAAAAGGAGAGAATGTAGAAGTTTTTCGCGGACTGGAAAAGGAGGAGGTCAAGCCCTCAGAATAAATGAAAAAGTTTATAAGTGTTATTTCTATTATTTTTGTCTTCTGTCTTTTGTCTTCTGTCTTTTGTTTTTCCCAGGACTTCCCCATAAACTTTAATGATATCTCTCCAGAGGTAGCTCAGAAGGGCGAAAGCGAAGATATCGAGTTATTTGTCAATGAGTCAAAAATTTTAGACAAAGAGGCAAAACGAGTGGCAGTGGGCAATCCCGAAGTAGCCGATGTGCGAGTTATCAGCGACAAGGAAATAATGCTTTTGGGCAAAGCCGCGGGTAAGACAAATTTGATTATCTGGGATAAATGGGGTCAGCGCGAGGTTCTCTCCCTGCAGGTTCTCGCGTCAGATCCGCAGAGATTGGTTAATTATCTCAACGAAATAATCAAAGCCGCCGGCATTGCAAAAGTAAAGGCAATTGCAAAAGGGGAGAAGATTATTCTTGCCGGCAGTGTTTCTGATCCTGCCGAAATGGAACAAGTAAATAACCTTGCTGCAAAGATAGAAGGAATAATTAATCTGGTTCGGATTGTCCCCCCACCTCAAAAGAAATCGGAATTAATCCAGATTGATGTGGAGGTTTTAGAAATAAGCAAGAGTGCATTAAAAGAGATGGGCGTTGCCTGGTCAGAGACTTTTCGTTTTGGAGAGATTGCTGATTTAACTCCTAAAGAGGATTGGCTGAATACATTCAGCCAGCTTACGCCCGGTTTAGTGAGAATAGGAAGATGGCAGCATAGTGCAGTGGCGGCAAAATTAAGTCTGCTCTTTGAAGAGGGTAAGGCGCGGCTGTTAGCCCATCCCAAATTGGTTACCAACAGCGGCAAACAAGCAAACTTTCGGGCCGGTGGCGAGATTCCGATTCAGGTATCTGGAGAAAACCCCCATATTGAATGGAAGCCCTATGGGGTTTTTCTGGAGATTGAGCCTACAGTTGCCTTTAAGGATAGTATTAATACCAAACTCCGGTCCGAAGTGAGCAGTCTTGATTGGGCATACGCTACTAAGTCGGGAGGAAACACGCCGGCAGTAAAGACGCGTAATGCCCAGACAGAGGTAAATATAAAGCAGGGAGATACCCTGCTTATTGCCGGTCTGATTCAAAGTGAGCAGGCGAAGAATCTCCAGAAGTTTCCTCTATTGGGTGACATTCCTATATTGGGAGAATTATTTAAATCAACAAGATTTCAGAATGACCAGAGTGAGTTGGTTATCTTTGTCACCCCGACAATTATTTCCGTAGAAGAAAGAAAAAGAAAGATAGAGAAAGAAGAAAGAAAAGCAGAGGAGGAAAAAGAAACAGAGGAGATGCTCACTCTCAGAGATAAAATGAAAGAGCGTCTATCCGCTCTGCGTCAGGGTGAAGAGAAAGCAAGGCAAGCCGAAGAAGAGGCAAGAAAAAAGAGAGAGGAACTTTTGGCCTTAATGCGAAGGATTGAAGAATTAGGAAAAGAGAACGAACGGCAGGCAAGGGCGATAAGGGAGAGTTTAAGTGCGAAAAGAACAAAACAGGAGGAAAACCTGGAGAAAATAAATAGAAGGATAAGAGAGAAATTAGAGAAGAAGATAGCTTCCCTCAAGGAGGTTATGGAGGAGGCAAAGAAGGATGAAGTCGCCGCAATTCAGAAGAGAAAGGGCATTCAACTGTCTATTCAGCAATTAGAGAATGAGATAGAAGGCGAAGGCGCCGCACGCCGCACGCCGCACGCCGCACGCCCTGAAATAGAACGATTCAAGACAGTCCCAAACCTAGGAGAGAAAGAGCGAAAAATAGAATGGCCAACAGCAAGCAAAAGAGATTATGCTCGGAGGGTTCAAAAAGAAATAAGTGAATTTATTGTTAGGCCAAGAGGAACAGAGGATTTAGAAGGGACTACTATTTTAAAGATTCGTCTTCTTTCCGACGGAGGATTAAAAGAAGCAAAGGTTGTTCAGAGTTCAGGGCATTCTTCTTTGGATAGAGTGGCATTAAGGAGTGTCCGAAAGGCCTCTCCCTATCCAGCATTTCCTTTAGGTGTTAAAGAAAAAGATATATGGTTGAAGCTCCCGATAAACTTTACAAAAAAAGCAGCGAGCAGGGAGGGGTTTGCCCGCCGAAGCCTTGGCGAAGGCGGAAGAGTAGAGAGAAAGAAGGAAAAGCTGCAGGGTGCACGCCGCAGACTACAGGCTAAAAAAGCAGCAGCAGAAGAAAAATTAAGAAGAGAGAAAAGAAAACGAGAGATAGAGAGAAAGAGGAAAGAGGCAGAGTTGAGAAGATTAGAGGAGAAGAAAAAGAGAGAGGAAGAGAGACTTAGAAAAGAGGAACTGAGGAAAAGAGAAAAGGAATTGAGGGAGTTGGAGAAAAAGCAGCAGGAAATTGCTTTTCAATTAGAGAAAGAAAAGAGAAAAAGGGAATTAGAAAAACTGCGCGAGGAGCTGGAGAAAGAAAAGATAGAGAGAAGGAGACAGAGAGCAGAACAAAGAGAAAGGCAAAAGAGGGAAGCAGAGTTGAAGAGATTAGAGAAAGAGAAGGAGAGGATAGAGGCAGCGAAGCAAAGAGCAGAGGAACTAAAGAGGAAGAGAGAGGAAAGAGAAAGACAGGAGAGGCTCGCCGAACTGAAGAGATTGGCTGAGAGGAAAAAGGAATTAGAGGCAAGGAAGCAAAGAATAGAGAGAAAAAGAAGGGAACAAGAAGAAAAAAGAAAACAGAGAGAATTAGAAAAAAAGAGAAAAATAGAGAAAAGGATACTTGCTAAATATATTCCTCGCCTTCAAGAGCAAATCAGAGAGGCAGCTGCTTATCTGCCAGAAGTAAAAAGCGATGAGAATATAAAAGAAGCCACTGCTGTCTTAAGCGTTTGCATTCTTTCTAATGGTAATGTAGAAGAAATAAAAATTAAGCAGCCCTCCGAGTTTTCTCTATTTGATAATACCCTTGTTACTGCACTAAAAAGAGGCTCTCCTTATTTACCTTTTCCGAAAGGAATAGAAAGAAAAAGATTGAGCATTGAAATTCCTATAACCTATAAGAGAGCATATCCCATTGTCGCTGAGGAGAAAATAGAGAAAGAAAGAGAAGTTTCAAAGTTGTTAGATAAAATAGAGAAGAGAAAGCCGGATTATTTTAACAAGGGAAAGAAATACTATCAGCTTGGAGAATACGAATTGGCAATAAAAGAGCTTGAAAAGGTTTCACCGTCTGAGCCCAATTTGCTTTCTGAATTATTAACGGGGTGAACTAACAATTGTTTAGACATTAAATATTTGTCATTAGTCATTATTAGGTCAATTAGGAAATTAGTCGTTAGACATTTTTAAAGCTATGTCCAAAACGGTAGTTATTTTTAGCACCAAAGGTGGAGTAGGCAATACACTTATTGCTACGAATTTAGCTGTTTGTTTGGCTGAGCAGCGAAGGAGAGTAGCCTTGATAGACTTGGACCTTCAATTTGGCGGCGATGTGGCAAAGATGCTAAATATTACTGTTTCTAAGACAATAGCTGATATTATTCCTATCATTGAGCAGTTAGACAGCCGCATTTTAGGGAAATACAGGGTTCACCATTCCTCAGGTGTAGATATTCTCTCCGCAGTTTCTCAGCCCAAACAAGGCAAGTTAATTAAACCTCAGTTTTTGAAAAAATTTTTGTCTCTCCTTACCGAGAAGTATGACTATGTAGTAATTGATGCCGAGAAGAAATTTAGTGAGGAGTTAACCGCCGTTTTTGAGCAGGCAAATTTGATTCTTTTGGTTACCACCCCTGATATTCTTTCCATTAAGCAGACCAATAAGGCAGTCCAAGCAATTGAGGCTTTATATCTTCCTCTTGAGATGCTCAAAGTAGTAGTCAACCGCGCAGAGAGTATAGGAGCAGTCAGATTTTCTGAAATAAGGAAAGTTCTGCCTGCTGAGATAATTGCTAATATTCCCAGTAGTGGCAGGGCTGTGGGACTATCTGTTAATCGCGGGATCCCTGTTGTTGTTGATGAGAGCAGTGACCCCGTGAGTGAGGCAATCAGAGATTTAGCGAATATCCTGACAATGGAGGATATGGGGAGAAGCCCAGAAAAAATCTTGCCTAAACAGCCTTCACTCGCTGGCAGCGAAGAGATAAGAGAACTAAAAGAAAAAATTCACAATCGTCTGATTGAAAAATTGGACTTAGAAAAATTAGACCTTTTTTCCAGATCCAGTTTAGTGGGAGAAGCAGGCGATTCGGCAAAGGCAAAGAGATTGCGCGATAAAACAGAGCGGCTTATTGCCCATCTTTTAGCCGAGGAAAAGACGGGCTATCCCCGCGAACTCTGTCAGAGATTAGTGAAAGAGATTGCCGATGAATCCCTGGGATTAGGTCCATTAGAGGATTTGTTAAAAGACCCGGAAATTACAGAGATAATGGTAAATAACAAAGACCAGATTTATATTGAGCGGGAGGGAAAGTTAGAGCTCACCAATAAAAAGTTTATTAACAATGAGCAGATTTTGCATATTATTGAGCGGATTGTTGCTCCTTTAGGGAGGAGGATTGACGAGAGTATCCCAATGGTCGATGCCCGCCTTGCTGATGGCTCCCGGGTCAATGCTATAATTTCTCCTTTATCTCTAAAGGGCCCGATGCTTACCATCCGTAAGTTTTCGCATAAGCGGCTTTCCGCTGAGGACTTTATTGCCCTTGGTTCGTTCACTAAGGAGATGGGTGATTTCTTTAGGGCCTGCGTGGTAGGCAGAAAGAACATTATTATTTCTGGCGGGACAGGTTCGGGCAAGACGACTCTCTTGAATGTCTTTTCCTCTTTTATTCCCGAGGGAGAAAGGATTATTACCATTGAGGATTCTGCAGAATTACGGTTAAGCCAACAGCACTGGGGGGCTTTAGAGGCGCGGATGCCCAATATTGAGGGAAAGGGAGCGATTACCCTGCGCGATCTTTTAAGAAATAGTTTAAGGATGCGTCCGGATAGGATTATCATTGGAGAGTGTCGGAGTGGAGAGACCTTGGATATGCTCCAGGCGATGAACACCGGCCACGATGGTTCACTCACTACCGTCCATGCAAATTCTACCCGCGATGTTCTATCGCGTCTGGAAACATACTTGATAATTCAGACCTCGCGGATGCCCGATGGTTCGCGTAAGGTTATTTGCGTTTCAGAGTTGACAGGTATTAAAGAAAATGGTAATATTGTTTTGGAGGATATTTTTATTTTTAGACAAAAGGGAATTGATAAAAATAGAAAGGTCATTGGGTCTTTTGAGCCCACTGGTTTTCTTCCTACTTTTATTGAGGAATTAGAGACAAAGGGGATTGAGGTGGATAGGGGGAGGATGTTCAAGAAAAGGGTTAGTATGGGTGATAAGAAACTCCCCCCTACTACCCCCTGCTAACCCTTGCTATCCCTTTCTAATCCCTGTGATTTTCTGGGAAACTGGGAGACCTGTTACGAAGAGAGATATAAAAAAGATGAGAGATAAGAAAGGAATGACTTTAGTAGAGGTTTTAGTAGCGTCGGTAATTGTAGGGATTATTGCCGTAGGGATGCTGGGGGTATTTGCGGTGGCTTAAAAGACAGCCTATAAGGCCGGCGATAAGATTGTTGCCTTGAATGATGCGCGGACAAAGATATTAGAGGAGATTACCGGGAAAGAATATAATTTTGCAGAGCATTGGGAGGCGGTAAAGGATTATGAAGGGTTTGTTGGTGCTACTAGCTCCTGTGGCAGTTTGCCAGGAGAAGGTTGGCAGATAGAGTAAGCAACATCAAGCATTTCTCTTAATAATATAACTTATTCCTATAAGCAAGTTGATTTTACAGTCAGTTGGATAGAGAGATAAATGAAACTCATCCCGACATATCGTCGGGATGTTAGTGGAATTTCCCAGCACTTATTTACTGCAGAGTATTGTTTTGGTAAAACTATTTATAAGCTAAAACTTATGATTTTATCCTCAAACATTGTTTAGTAAATAAGTGCTGGGTTCCTTGTCCGCCAAAGCCTTGGCGACGGCGGAAATGCGTACAGCAACTTACGAGCACCTCGTTCCGTAAGTTGTGTGCTTATTAAAAATGGTAAAAAAACAACAAAGGGGGAGTAGAATTGATTGCGGCAATAGTTATTGCAGTTATCTTAGCAATTGTTGGTGCGGGAATTATTAGCTTATTTTATAACCACCATAAAACAGTCAAACAGAAATCCGTGGATAAAGAAAGGGCGCACCATTTTGCTCTGGGAGGAACCCAGAAGGCGGTGTATGAAGTGCAGAAGAGTGGATTCTCTGGTACTTCTGCTTTAACTGCTGCCAATCCTATAGATATTCCAAATGCTGGTGGCGAAACTTAGGAAGGATTAAATTTAGCAAATGTGAAAGTAATTGGCGACCATGACCATTATACTCCTCCCGGTGTTACTCTTGACGAAGGTGAATATATGATAGAGGCTACAGTAACTTATTAAAATGCAAACCCATTTTAAAAAGCCTGCAGCTTGAAGCCTGAAAGAGCCCTCACCCTCGTTGAACTTCTTATTGCCGGTGCAATTGTTGGAGTGGTTTTTTTAGGAATAATTACTGTTTTTTTAGCCGGTCAGAAGAGTTTTACTGATACTAGTATGCAAATCCTTGCTCAACATAAAGTAAATTTAGCAATTGTAGAGGGAGTGAGAGAGGTAAGCAGGACTGGACCAAAAGAAAGGGGGATAGATATAAGTGCAACATTTGGAGCATTACCCTCTGATGGAGATATAGCCAGTAGCGGACTTTTTGCTGATTATATAGATTTAGATGAAAGCGGACTTGGTGACGATGATAAGTGATACAGATATTGGCTTGATGGTACGGATATCAAAGGGAGCACACAGATATATAGTGGAGGTTGGTCTGCTTCTTGGAGCGATCAAATCATCGTTCCTCAGATTAATAGTTTAGAATTTAAGTATTGCGCAGATAGTTCTGGGCAATGCAAAACTCCAGATGCGGGAATTTAAATCACGATAATACCCGCTGCTGATAATGAAACCTATACTTTCAAAATTCTTTATCATTACTAAAAAAAACCACCTACCTCACAATCCAAGGGCTATTAAACCGCACGGGAGAATTTTAGGGGATAGAAAATCGAGAGGTGAAATAACCGGTTTGTATATTAGTCGCAAATTTATTGACTTAATGCAACTGAAAAGAACCCCAGCAGGCCCTAAACTTGTTAATTTTGTCCGCGAAGAGGTCACTGAGGGCAGTACAATTTCCCAAGCTGTAAAAAGGGCAATCCGTAAAAGCAACCTCAAGATAGAAGAGGTGATCGTTAATCTTCCTTTAGAGAGTGCCTTGCTTAGATATTTTCAGATGCCACTCATTCCCGAACAGGAATGGAAGTCAGCTATAAAATTTGAAGCGAAGAGACATATTCCTTTCAACATTGAGGATATGTTTTTTGATTTTCAGGTAGTTAAGAAGGAAGAAGAAAAAAGAATGGAGGTGGTTTTTGCTGCTGCCCCAAAAAAAGAGGTGCAAAAAATAATTTCTGACCTATCCCAGATAGGCTTGAAAGTGCTTGTTTTAGAACCAGTTTCTTCTTCAGTAGATAGAGTTCTGCAGTTAAATAAGCAAATAAATCCTCAGGAGTCAACGGTAATTGTGAATATTATCGGAGATAACGCCAATGTTAATATATTAAAAAATAATATCTTTTATTTTGTACGTGATATTAAAATAACCCCCGACGAAAAAGAGAAATCCTCTTTTGATAATTTATTGCAGGAGATAAGGTTTTCTTTTAATTATTATGAGAAAAAGCTGAAGCAGGAAAAGATAGGCAAAATAATTCTTTGTAGCGATGAAGAGATAGAACCAAAATTAGTAGAGAGTTTTAAAGAAAATTTTAAGATAGATGTTGAATTAGGAGAAGTGGCAAAGGGGTTTGTTAATGCCGAGGGTTTGGGGCTAAAATTTTGTTTTGCGGCTGGCTTGGCTTTAAAGGGAATAACAAAATCAAGCTTGGAGATAAATTATTTATGGCAGCAGGAAGAGCTCATTAAGAAAATAGCTATCGAGAAAAAAAATTTTGTGAAGACGTTGATTGCAGAGGGGGTGCTAACAGTTTTGGTTCTCGGCGGCATTTTTTTCATTACCCAGGGGCAAATAAAAACAGCAAAGAAAGAATTAGAGGAGATAAGAAGAAAGCGTCCAAAGGTATCTGCCGAGATAAGAAATTTAAATATTTCCCAATTGAGATTAAAAAAGAAAAACTTAAGAAGAGAAAAGGCTGTTTTAAAAGAGCTAATTGATGAAAGAATATTTTTAACCCTAAAGTTAAATGAGTTAAATAAAATTTTGCCCGATAATTTGTGGTTTAAAGAAATTAATTGGAAAGAAAATCCTCCAAGTTTAAATTTAAAAGGATCGGTATTTTGGGGAGATAAACAAAAAGAAACAGAAACAATTACTAATTTGTTTTCTACTATGGGCAAAAATGAGCTCTTAAAACAAGGTTTTAAAAAAGACCCAGAAATGGGGCCCATTACTGAAAGCGAAGAGCGAGGCCAGAGAATCACTAATTTTGAAATAAATATGCGATAAGAAAGATGAAATATAAATCAAAAATAACCGGCTATAAATTAAAAACGGTAATAGTTTCTATTGGCGTAGTTTTATTTGCCGCAATCGTAGGAGTGAAATTTATCTATCAACCAACGAAAGAAAAGATAAGTGCGATAGAATCTATCCAGAAAGAAGAGGAAGAGAAAAATAAATTATTAAAGCAGGTGAGCAAGCGCCGGAAGGATGTTCAGAGACGGAGGTTGCGCCTCTCCAAGAATAAAAATGCTTCTTATTTTATTAATCAAATTACTAAATTAGCCGATGAGAGTGGTATAGAGATTATCTCGATTAAACCCGGACTATTTCAAAGGGAGGATTATTATCAAAAATTACCTTTAGTCCTTGAAGCGAAGGCTACCTATAATCAATTGGGAGAGTTCATTTCTAAATTAGAAAGTTCTCGCCAATTTATTTTGGTAGAGGAAATGAATTTAAGAAAAGAAGAGGGCAAGATAGGTTCTTCCGATGCGATAAAGGTGAGAGCAAGTTTAACTGCAAGTTTATTTTGTTCGCCCCGTTAAATAACTCGCCTATGGCGAATTCCGCTTTTGGCGGATTTAAGGGCGTAAATATAAGATAAGTTTCATACTTTGATTACCCAGATTAGAATTAGATTTCAGCGATTATGTTAAAAAAACTGCAAATAGAAAAACTTGGTATTTTTCCTTTGCTGTTGATTTTTATATTTATAGGTTTCTCTTGGGTCTATGCCGAGGCAGAAAAAAAGCTCGATTATCCTACTGTTGAGTATCAACCTATTAAGAGGGATCCCTTCCATAGCCCTTTAGACATTCTGGATAAAGAAGTAATGCCAGAACCAGTAGAGACAGAGATTACTTTGCCGCAAATGAGTCTGCAGGGTTGGACATGGGGTTACGAGCCGCGAGCAATTATCAACAATCAAGTAGTCCAAGAGGGAGATAAAATCTCGGGAGCAGAGGTTTTGGAGATAAGAAAAGAAGGTGTAATTCTGATATATCAAGGAAAGGTGTTCACGATTAGACCGAAGAAATAGAAATGAAATGTCTAATATCTAATTGCTCCAATGTCTAATTGAGAGATCAACGAATTTACTAATCTATACGAATATACGAATGTTTTTATTCGTAAATTCGTAAGATATTCGTAATTCGTTGGTTATAAAACATTAGGTTATCAGACGGAGGTTCAAATGAGAAAATTTTCTTTCATTTTTTTCTTTATTTTTGCTCTTTGCTCTTTGCCCTTTGCTGTTTTCGCCCAGGATATTAAACAATTAGAGGAAGGTGAAGGGATTAAAAAGTATAAACAGTGGATAGAAAAACAAAAAGAGGATATCCCAAGGGATATTACCAAAGAACAAGAGATTTTTCATGAACAAAAACCTCGCATAAGTCGCACCGAAGTCATCTCGGGAAAACCAGGAGAGGTCAGCAAAGAACTTATAACCGAAGAAGAGGTAATGCCTACCATCTCAATGGACTTTCAAGACGCCGATATGAAAGATGTGCTTAAAATCTTTTCCCAGCAATCGGGCTTGAATTTTATTGCCGGCGAGAAAATCAAGGATAGCAAGATTACCCTCTATTTGGACAAGGTCTCTGTAGAAGACGCTCTGAATACCATTCTCAGAGGGAATAACCTGACCTATGAACAGGCAGAAGATAGTGATATCTTTATCGTTAAACAGACCTCCGAGCCAGAGATAGAGACAATTACTAAGGTGTTCACCCTCGATTACGCCCAGGTAGAAGGCGGGGGCGATGACGATGATGAGGGGCACGATATGCAGGAGGTAATTAATAATATTCTCACCGAGCACGGCAAGATAATTTGCTATGGTCGGACAAACTCCCTGATTGTTACCGACATCCCGGCAAACTTTGCCCGCATTGAAAAAACTATCAAAGAAATTGATGCACCTACACCACAGGTGATGATTGAGGCCGAAATTCTGGAGACCGTAGCCGGATTGACTGACAAGTTGGGAATAGATTGGCAAAATATAGATTTAACTATGAAGATTCCTGATTATAATCTCTTCAGAAGTATT